>JALWJW010000387.1 GCA_026996935.1 Hyphomicrobiales bacterium | reverse complement strand
GCGCGGTTCTCGCCGGTATTGCGGGGATGCTGATTTCACCGATTTCGGAGGCTTCAATTGGTATGGGTAACCAAATTATCATTACGGCATTTGTGGTGATTGTTGTTGGTGGTGTCGGCTCGATGAAGGGGGCATTTATTGCCGCTATTTTAATTGGTTTAATTGATACTCTGGGGCGTTCATATCTTGATACAATCTTTAAATTATTCATGTCGAATGATGCGGCTGAAACGTCGGCACCGGCAGTTTCTGCAATGTTGATTTATTTGCTGATGGCTGTTGTATTAGCGCTTAAGCCCCAAGGGCTATTTCCACCAAAGGCGCGTAATTAATGGGCGTGTTTCTTAAAAACAGGGCGTTGACGTTTATTGTATTGGGATTGCTCGGTACGGTACCTTTAATGATGTATTGGTCGGGGTCAGACTATCTGAGTCTGGCGACCAAACTGGTGTGTTTTGCGATTGCCGCGACCAGTCTTAATCTGATCCTGGGTTATGGTGGTATGGTATCGTTTGGCCATGCGGTGTTTTTTGGCATTGGAGCGTATGCGGTTGGTATTCCTTCTTATCATGCAGTTTATGGAGAGCTAGACTTTATTGCCAGCAGTAACGGCTTTTTTCATATTGTTTTGGCGGTGATTTTATCAGCGTTATTTGCGCTGATTACCGGTGCCATTTCTTTACGTACCCGAGGTATTCATTTCATTATGATTACTTTGGCATTTTCCCAGATGATGTTTTATTTTTTATTGGCGCTTGATACGTATGGTGGTGATGATGGGCTAACGATTGACGAGCGGTCACAAATCCCGTTCATCTCATTGGATAACCCGGTTCATATGTTTTTGTTGAGTTTTATTATTTTACTTGGTTGCCTTTATCTGGTGAATCGTATTGTTAATTCGCGGTTTGGCTTGGTGTTGCAGGGGGCAAAAGACAACGAAGAACGCATGGCTGCAATTGGCTATAATACCTTTGCTTATCGATTAACTGCTTATGTGATTTCAGGGGCTATGTGCGGATTGGCCGGGGCGCTTTTTGCCAATTCAGAGAGCTTTATTTTCCCTGAACTGATTGATTGGACCCGGTCGGGTGAATTGATCTTTATGGTTATTCTTGGCGGCGGTGGTACGACTATCGGGCCAGTGATTGGTGCGGCGGTTTTTGTTGTTTTGGAAAAAGTTTTATCGGGTTTTACCATTTACTGGCATTTGCCATTTGGTATCATGCTCATTCTGGCCGTCCTGTTTGGGCGCACGGGTATCGCCCGCTGGTTTGAAAGGCAAAAACGTCCAGGACAATCCAATGAGTGATGTGATTCTTCAAATTGATAATCTGGCTAAAAGTTTTGGCGGCGTACGAGCAACAGATAATGTCTGTATTGATGTAAAACGCAATGAGACCCATGCTATTATCGGTCCTAATGGGGCAGGTAAAACCACGCTGATTTCTCAACTTTCCGGTGGTCTTAAACCAGACTCCGGACGGATTATTTTTAACGGACAGAATATTACAAAATTGCCAGTCCAAAAGCGCTGTCATTTGGGGCTGGCGCGGTCTTTTCAAATTACCAGTCTGGTGATGTCGATGAGTGTTTTGGATAATGTGGCGCTGGCGGTACAGGCTCAAGATGGTCATTCATTTAAATTCTGGAAACCGGCCCGTACTCTTGAACGGCTTCGGGCCCCTGCGATGGAAATTTTAAGAGATGCCCACTTGGATGATAAAGCTGATACAATTGTCAGTGCTTTATCGCATGGTGAGCGGCGGCAAATTGAAATTGCGGTGGCGCTGGCCACCAAACCTGAACTTTTGCTGTTGGACGAACCGATGGCGGGCATGGGCCCAAGTGAAAGTGTAAGCATGGTTGAAACGCTCAAAGCCTTGAACGGTAAAAAATCGATACTTTTGGTTGAACATGACATGGATGCGGTTTTTGCTTTGGCCAACCGTATTTCGGTTTTGGTATATGGGCGCATTATTGCAACGGGAACGCCGCAGGAAATTCGTGAAAACCAGGATGTTCGTCATGCTTATCTGGGGGATATGTAAATGTTATCTCTTGACGGTATTAAGGCATTTTATGGAACAAGTCAGGCGTTGTTTGGTATCGGTTTTTCAGTTAAGCGCGGTGAGGTGGTTACGCTTCTTGGCCGCAATGGCATGGGCAAAACCACAACGATTAATTCTATTATGGGCATTGTGTCTCCTTCGAGCGGATCAATAAAGTTTGAAGGGGTTGAAATAACCAAACTGCCCTCTTTTAAAACAGCTAATTTAGGGATTGGGCTGGTGCCGGAAGGACGGCAGATTTTTCCCAATTTAACGGTAAGAGAAAATCTGGTTGCCACAGCAAGTAACCATCAGAAAAATGACCACCCGTGGTCATTGGAAATGATTTTTGACATGTTTCCTGAATTGGCTGAGCGAGTTCATTCCATGGGCAATTTGCTATCAGGTGGGGAACAGCAGATGCTGGCGATTGGCCGGGCTTTAATGACCAATCCGCAATTGCTTATTCTTGATGAGGCAACCGAAGGATTGGCACCGCTTATTCGTGAAAAAATCTGGCACTCGCTTGGGCAAATTCGTGATAATGGATTATCGATTCTGGTGGTTGATAAAAATGTTGCCGACTTGATTAAACTGGCTGATCGTCATGTGATTATTGAAAAAGGTAAAGTTGTCTGGACAGGCACATCAGATGATCTTCAGGCTGATGTGAAATTGCAACAACGCTATCTTGGGGTATAGGGGTTGATTGAAGTATTGATAAACTGGCGCTTCTAGCAGTGTTTGGGTTTCAAACAAAATATGAAGCATTTTGATGAGGTAAGAAATGTATAATTTGGCCGACGATTTTATCGATACTAATGTTGAAAAAGGCTATGGGGAAAAAGCTGCTTTCATCGATCCAGAGCGCACTCTAACATATGCTGACTTGCAACAATCAAGTTGTCAAATGGCCAATGCGCTAAAGAGTCTGGGTTTGAAACAAGAAGACCGTGTTGCCTTGCTTATGCTGGATACCATAAATTGGCCGATTGCGTTTTTCGGGGCGGTGCGTGCAGGGGTTATTCCTGTTGCTTTTAATACGTTGCTGGTTACTGAACAGTATCGTTATATGCTCAAGGATTGTCGAGCCAAAGTGCTGTTCGTGTCGGCTGTTTTGTATGATGTTGTTGCCCCTGTCCTGGGTGAGATCGCCAGTCTTGAAAATATAATTATTGTTGATGGCCATATTGAAGAACTTCAGTCATTCGATGATTTGCTTGGCGGGCAGGGATCAGAGTTTAAAACGGTAGAAACCAGTCCTGATGAAGTGGCCTTTTGGCTTTATTCATCCGGGTCTACAGGACAGCCAAAAGGAACCAAACATATTCAAACAGCCATGGCTTTTACTGCTGACACCTATGGTAAAAATGTTTTAGGTGTTCGCCATGAAGATGTGTGTTTTTCAGCAGCGAAATGTTTTTTTGCCTATGGGCTTGGTAATGCAATCAGCTTTCCAATGTCGGTGGGGGCCACTACAATTTTGTTGCCGGGTCGACCAACACCGCAAGATGTGTTTCAGCTTTTAAAGCAGCACAAAGTATCGCTTTATTTTGGCGTGCCCACTTTATACGCGGCGATGCTGGCGGATGAAACCTGTGTGTCATCACCTGAGCTTGAAAACTTAAGATTATGTGTTTCAGCCGGTGAAGCTTTGCCCAAAGATGTTGGAGAGCAGTGGCTGACAAAATTTGGTGTTGATATTATTGATGGTATCGGGTCAACAGAGATGCTGCATATTTTTCTTTCCAATACCCCGGGTGAAATTCGTTATGGTACATCGGGTCGTGAAATTGATGGCTATCGTTTGAAGTTGGTTGATGAAGCAGGGCAAATACTTGGGGTTGGTGAGATTGGCGAACTTTGTGTTTCAGGTGGTTCGGCGGCTGAGGGATATTGGAACCAACGCGAAAAAACCCGCGCGACTTTTGAAGGTGTCTGGACGCGAACGGGTGATAAATATACGTTGGATGAAGACGGGTATTATCATTATTGCGGGCGCACCGATGATATGTTCAAAGTCTCGGGGATCTGGGTTTCCCCGTTTGAAGTTGAATCAGCTCTGATTGCTCATGTTCAGGTGCTTGAGGCGGCTGTGGTGGCCCATGAAGATGAGGCTGAATTGATTAAGCCCAAGGCCTTTGTGGTTTTGAAAACCGGTGAGGGTTCGCTGCAGCTTTGCAAGGAATTACAAAGCCATGTTAAAGATTCAATCGGAAAGTGGAAATATCCGCGCTGGATTGAGTTTGTTGAGGAATTGCCTAAAACTGCAACGGGCAAAATTCAAAGATTTAAACTGCGCGGGTAATCAACTTTTACCAGATATAATCCGTGCGGCGGGGCAACGGGTGCGCAGGCATCGCGGGACTTTGCTTTAAGTGCGGTGACAACATCGCGCGGTTGCCAACTGCCATCGCCAACCTTTTTTAAAGTGCCGGCAAATGAGCGGACCTGATTGTGCAGGAACGATCTGGCGCTGGCGCGGATTTCGATGACATTGCCATTTTGAGTAACATCTAATCGATCAAGGGTTTTGACAGGAGATTTGCTTTGGCAGCGGCTGGCGCGATAAGTGGTAAAATCATGAGTGCCGAGCAATAATTGCCCGGCTTCGTTCATTTTCATCACATCAAGTGGTTGTTTAACGTGCCAGGCTTTGCCCAGTTCGAGCGCCAGATTGGGGCGGCGGTTGATAATGCGAAAAAGGTAGTGACGGGCCCTGGCATCAAAACGGGCATGGGCTTCATCATCAACAAGTGTCGCCTCGATAATTGAAATGGGGTGAGGTCGCAGCATTGAATTAATGGCTTCGCGTAATTTAAACCCTGTCCATTCTCGCTCAAGGTCGACATGGGCAACTTGGGCAATGGCGTGAACGCCTGTGTCTGTGCGCCCTGCGCCATAAACCAGCGTGTCCGGCTCGCCTAATCGGGTAAGGGCGGTTTCAATTGCTTCTTGAACAGAAGGAGCGTTTTCTTGCCGTTGCCAACCAGAATAGGGAGAGCCGTCATATTCAATTGTCAGGAAAAACCGGGCCATGTTTAAACCTTCATCCCTGCAGAAACTTTTGTTCCGCGCAGAAAGGTTTCCAAATCCATTGCACCTTTGCCCTGGCGTTGCAGGCGGGTGGGGATGATGGCACCAGAAGCGCAGGCTATGGTGAATTGATCATCAATGATATTGCCTGCCTGTCCAGTTGCAGGCGAAATTTTTGCCTGTAAAATTTTGATCCGAATGTCCTGATCGTCAATGTTTAAATTAAGCCAACTGCCGGGGAAGGGTGAAAGGCCATGAATATGGCGCAAAACCTGTTTGGCGGATTGGTTGAATTGAATACGGCTTTCAGCTTTATCGATTTTACTGGCATAGGTCACCCCGTCTTCAGGCTGGGGGGTAAAGTGTAAAGTGCCAGCCTGTAACTCATCAAGAGCGCGGGCCATTAAATCAGCCCCGATAATGGCAAGCTCATCATGCAGTGAACTTGCGGTGGTTTGATCAGTAATCGCGATGGTTTGTTTTAAACACATTGGCCCGGTATCAAGCCCTGCTTCCATTTGCATGATGGTGACACCTGTTTCTTCATCGCCTGCCATAATGGCGCGTTGAATGGGGGCGGCACCGCGCCAGCGTGGGAGCAGTGAGGCATGGACATTAAAGCAACCGTGTTTGGGTAAGTCTAAGATGGCTTGAGGTAAGATCAGACCATAGGCAACAACCACGGCGGCATCAGCTTTTAGGTCGGCAAATCGTTGCTGTTCATCGCTGTGTTTTAATGATGACGGAGTGAAAACGGGAATATTGTTTTTTTCGGCACAAGCGTGAACGGGTGAAGGGCGCAATTTCATACCACGACCGCTTTTGCGCGGTGGTTGAGAATAAACCGCACAAATGTCATGACCCCGGGCAATGAGTTTTTCCAGTATTTTGACTGAAAAATCGGGTGTGCCCATGAAGATGAGACGTAGAGTCATTACATGATCGCTTTTTGTTTTGCCGCTTTAACGAATTTTTTGATGATACGGTCACGTTTTAGTCGTGAAATATGATCGATGAATAAAATGCCGTCCAAGTGATCGATTTCGTGTTGAACGCAAGTGGCCAATAAGCCTTCGCAATGGCGCTCGCAATTGGCTCCTTCGCGATCTTGATATGTTACTTTGATTTCGGCAGGGCGGGTGACCAGATCGTAGGTTTCTGGAATGGACAGGCATCCTTCTTCATATTCTGAAAGTTCTTCGCTGGACCAGACAATTTTCGGGTTGATCATGCAAATAGGTTCGCGCGGCTCATCTTCTTTGGCGACATCAACAACCAGCATACGTTGCAGTAAGCCGATTTGAACAGCGGCCAGGCCAATGCCGGGGGCGTGATACATGGTATCGAACATATCATCGGCCAGCGCGCGCACATCAGCGTCAATTTTTTCAAACGGGGCAGAGGTTTGTTTTAAAATATTATCGGGAAGTATGACAATGTCTCGTAATGACATTTTAAAATCCTAGGGTTTTAGATAAATCTAATGTGGTTAAAAAGTAATTTGTGAGATTGAGATAGGCAAAACTGACGGCCTGGTCAAGCGTACCTGCTTCAAAATACCTCCCCCCTAAAGTCTTACATGATTTTTTCCTTGCTCTATAAATCAAACGGTAATCAAGGAAAACTTTAAAATGCGGACTTTTATTTATTAAAGTGCGTATTCTTAACTAATGGGATTTTGGAGAAACAAATGACAGTACGTGTAGCAATTAACGGATTTGGTCGTATCGGTCGGAACGTTTTGCGGGCAATTGCCGAAAGTGGTCGTAAAGACATTGAAGTCGTTGCGATTAACGATCTTGGCCCAGTTGAAACAAACGCACATCTTTTGCGTTTTGATAGTGTGCATGGTCGCTTTCCAGGCACTGTAACAGTTGATGGTGATAGCATTGATGTGGGCACAGGTCCTATTAAAGTAACCGCTGAACGTAACCCTGCTGATTTGCCTTGGGGTGAACTTGGTGTTGATATTGCCATGGAATGTACTGGTATTTTTACAGCACGCGATAAAGCAACCGCTCACCTTGATGCGGGTGCAAAACGTGTTTTGATTTCAGCGCCGGGTGCAAATGCTGACCTGACAGTGGTTTATGGTGTTAATAGTGACAAGCTGAGCGCTGATCATGTTGTTGTTTCAAACGCATCATGCACAACCAACTGCCTGGCACCAATTGCTAAAGTTCTAAATGATACTGTTGGTATCGAAGAAGGCTTTATGACCACTATTCACTCATACACGGGTGATCAGCCAACTCTTGATACGATGCATTCTGATTTGTATCGCGGACGTTCTGCGGCTCAATCAATGATCCCAACATCAACTGGTGCTGCTAAAGCTGTTGGTTTGGTGTTGCCAGAGCTTAATGGTAAACTTGATGGTGTATCTGTGCGGGTGCCAACACCTAATGTTTCTGTTGTGGACTTGAAATTCATTCCAACACGTGAAACCACAGTTGAAGAAATTAATGAAGCAATGAAAGCTGCAGCAGCAGGCCCGCTAAAAGGTGTGCTTAATGTTACAGATCAGCCAAATGTTTCTATTGACTTTAACCATGACCCACATTCATCAACATTCCACCTGGATCAAACCAAGGTTATGCCTGGTAAATTGTGTCGTGTGATGAGCTGGTATGACAATGAATGGGGTTTCTCAAACCGTATGAGCGATACAGCTATTGCAATGGCTAAGTTTCTTTAAAACCTGCCACATACAATATGGTAAAGGCCCGATATGTAATCGGGCCTTTTTTATTGGATTTGTTTTTTAAAACTTAGAGCAAGATGTTTTAGGTCATGCAGGTTGTATAAATTACATGGGTTGGCCATTAAACAGTGCACGGCGTGAATATGCGCTAAAAGCCCGCCCTTTTACGGTACCGGTTGCAGCAACGGGAATAAGGATGGTTTTTTCAGCAACTTTCGAAGCGACAGGGGCAAACCACACATTAAAAATAGCAGGTTTGGCAAGTGCTTTGGCAAATCGTTTGGGTGAAAAACCTGCAACAGGTGTGTGCTTGATTTGACATTTAAAGGCGGGGCCTTTGTAGCTGCCCGGGCTATTGGGGGTAAATGTGGTTTGTTTTAGCAGTTTAAAGCTCAAATCATAAACTGTGCTGCCATCATAAATGCGTTGGGTGCCGACACAAGGTTTTTGAGCACTGGTGATACCGACTTGTAAAAAGGCAGATATCGGGTCTGGTATACTGGCTTTAAGGGTTTTGCTCAGTGAATTGCGTTTTGCTGTGCCAATTTTCCAGGTTCTTGTTGTGGCTGGTTGCCCGGTTTTGCTCCAGTTTATTTCAGCGGTACGCTTGCGTTGTTTCTTTTTTTGGTAATTAGAAAAATAAACTGGTGAAATAGAGACTTTGTCCAGATTGCCATTGGCTTGCATAAGCATTGAAATATTTGCAAATAGTTTGGCAATGCCTTTTGGTTTGAGTTGCATGACCGCTTTATAGGATGTCGGGTTCAGCTCAAGGCTGTAACCAATTTTAAACATTTTAGTTGAGCCGACGTAAACCGCATAGGACAGATTTACACGGTCTGTGCTTGCTGCATATGTGTGCTTGGTGATGCCAAAAGTGATGGCTATTAGACTTAATGTTGTTGCCGCAACAATGGTTTTTGCTGCTCGATGTTTAAATCGAAAATTCATTTATTTTCCGTCCATAATTGGCTTTTTTGCCTTAATTGCTGCAACCAGCCCGTTGCTTGTTTTTGCAGATTTAGGCTGGTAATTTGTTCGAATTTTGACCGGTTGTAAGGTGGATTGTTAAACTATTGTTACCTTTAGCGGGGTGAAATTGATTATGGTCTTGAAATTGTTTCCTGCAAAGCGTCGCATGAATGAATTCAATGACGTATTTTCCTTGACGTTTTTGGTCAGGTCGCCTATACGAACGGCTGAATTGAAAGAGGGTTTACCCTTTATGCTGGATTATATTGTTTTCAGCTTTTGATATTAACTAGAGAATTTGGAGTAGTTCCATGGCCCGCCGTTGCGAGTTGACCGGAAAAGGTGTTCAAGCAGGAAACAATGTTTCTCACGCTAAAAATAGATCACGCCGTCGTTTTTTGCCTAATTTGTGTAATGTTCATTTGATGAGCGAAACATTGGGTCAGTCTTTTGCTATGCGTGTTTGTACACGTGCATTAAAATCTGTTGAGCACCGTGGTGGTCTTGATGCATTTCTGGCAAAATCAAAAGATGCTGAGCTTTCTCCTAAAGTTCTAAAAATCAAGCGTTTGATTGCTAAAAAAGTAGCTGCCTAATTTTCATTATCAGTTTTGGGCTTAATAAGCTCAAATCGGTAAATTAGCGTCCTTTGTAAGCTGCGATTGAAATTATCATCAGAAATGATGGTTAATTGAATCGCGGCTTTTTCTGTTTGGTGAACGGCCAGCCCTTCCATATTATCAATAGCAAAAAAAGGCTGGCGGCCAGAAAATAAGAGATCACCTTTTAAAGTATTGCCAGGTTTCAAATTTGTTGTTTTAAATTGTCTGATGGCAAAACCGGGTAGTTTTGACAGGCTGAAACTGCGCTCTAAGATGAAAAAGGATCTGCCGTCAGGTGCTACGGCCAAATCGGTGATTGCGTGGTCGGTGAGCCGTTTTATTGAAAAGGTGATGGCGCGCGCTGCACCATTTTTTTTGTTTTGCCATATCCAGCCACGAATATTGCCTTTAGAATCGAGATTTTCTTCTGAAATGGCAATCAGCCACTTTTTTTTCGGACCAGCATAAAACCGTCCAATTGATTCCAGTTCACCATTAAAGGGACCGGTGGCGATTGCTTTTGGAGTTTTGATCTGACGGGGGGTTGTTGGAAATGACCCTGATTGGTTCTTATATAATAAAATCCGCTCGCGGCGTTCAAATCCGACTAATAAATTTCCATTGGTGCCAGATGAATCCCAAGGTGCCAGCGCTTCGCTGTCGAGCCAGTGATTGTCATTTTGTCTGGATTTTCGCCATATTTTCAAGCGTTTAATCGAAACATCTTTGATGCCGGACAAATTTTCGGCCCGGTCTGTTTTTAACGTCCCTTTGACCCACCAGCCCCGATCGCTAATGG
>JALWJW010000386.1 GCA_026996935.1 Hyphomicrobiales bacterium | reverse complement strand
TTCCCTCAAAACTCTCCAGTAATTGGGCAAAACCATCACGGTCACGGCTTAAGGCGCGTAAAAAGTCCAGACACATCACATTCCCGGAACCTTCCCAAATGGCGTTCAGAGGTGCCTCGCGATAAATGCGCGCCATTGGCCCGTCTTCGACATATCCATTTCCACCCATACATTCCATGGCTTCATAAGCAACTGCCGGCACCATTTTACAAACATAATATTTAATTACCGGCGTCATAAACCTGACAAATAATTTATCGAGATGGCTTTTGTTTTGGCGATCAAAAGCGTGGGCCAAGCGAAAGGTAAGAGCGGTTGCCGATTCATGATCCAGCACCATATCGGCGATTACATTTTTCATCAGCGGTTGATCTATTAATTTCTTTTGAAAAACTGTTCGGTGATCGCAATGATTAATCACCTGAGCAATGGCATTGCGCATTAAACCTGCCGATGAAATTGCACAATCAAGACGGGTTAGTGTGACCATTTCAATTATGTTTTTAACCCCCTCACCTTCATTGCCGATAAGGAACCCAGCCGTTTTTTCAAACTCAACTTCGCTTGAAGCGTTGGCGATGTTGCCGAGTTTGTTTTTAAGGCGCTGAATGTAAATAGGGTTTTGATTGCCGTCAGGTGTAAACCTTGGCACTAGAAAGCATGACAAACCGCCAGGGGCCTGCGCCAAAACAAGAAAGGCATCGCACATTGGTGCTGACATAAACCATTTGTGACCCGTTAACAGATATTCGCCATTGGCGGTTGGTTCTGCTTTGGTTGTGTTGGCTCTAACATCCGTACCGCCTTGTTTTTCTGTCATGCCCATTCCAATTGTGACAGCGGTTTTTTCTTCAATTGGCAAGAATCTTTGATCATAATCAGGTTCAAGCACTTTGGGTAACCAGACTTGTGCAATATCGCTTTGTTTTGCAATGGTGGGAACGCAGGCATTTGTCATTGTAATCGGGCAGCAATGGGCAGGCTCCATCTGACAAGACATATACATGCCAGCGGCCCGTTTGACATTGGTCTCAGGCTGTTTGCGCCAAACAGAATTATGCAGACCTTGCCTGGCACTGATTGACATCAAAGCATGATATGAGGGATGAAAATTGATTTTGTCACGACGAAACCCTTTTGTGTCAAACTGGACCAATTGTGGTTTGAACTCATTAGCAAGTCGCCCGTGCTCTAAACTGATAGCACTACCGGTAATTTTGCCAAACGCTGCCAGCCCCTCACTATCTCCATAAGAAAGTACGGTACTGGTTAAAGCGCGATCGCCAGTGAAAAAATTTATATCTTCAAAAATAGGTGATTGATTAAAAACATCATGTGTTGCCATTAAAACCTCAGTACTTTCTTTTAGATACTTAAAACAATAATTCAGGAAAACATCACTTACGCGCTTGCGTATCTTTATAAAGGCCACTATAGATGCGTTTTTAATGAGTGACATTAAAAAAGCCCCTGAAAAATCTGGCAATTTATCCCTTGATGAGAATGTTCAAATTCTCAAAGGTCGTCATTTGTTGGCAATTGAGGGCGTTTCGGTTGCCGAAATCACCGCCTTGTTAGACCTTGCCAACAAATATGTTGACCTCAATCGACAAGTTGAAAAAAAGCAAACTATTTTGCGCGGACGCACCCACATAAATTTGTTTTTTGAAGCCTCCACACGAACCCAAAGTTCGTTTGAACTGGCCGGGAAACGTCTTGGCGCCGATGTGATGAACATGTCTGTGAAAACCTCATCAGTTTCAAAAGGTGAAACACTGCTTGATACGGCAATGACCTTGAATGCAATGCATCCTGATATTTTAGTTGTTCGCCATCATGCTTCAGGTGCGGCCGAATTATTGGCGCAAAAGGTTTCAGGTGCGGTTATCAATGCGGGTGATGGTCAGCATGAACACCCGACGCAAGCCCTATTAGATGCCCTCACCATTCGTCGCCACCTTGGCAAATTAGAGGGTTTGAAAGTTGCGATTTGCGGTGACATTAAACATTCACGTGTGGCGCGATCCAATATCAATTTACTGGCAAAAATGGGGGCTCAAGTTCGCCTTATCGCGCCCTATTCCTTGTTGCCCAGTGCTATTGATCGTTTAGGCGTTGAGGTTTTTACCTCAATGGAGGAAGGCCTGGAAGGTGTTGATGTGATCATGATGTTGCGATTGCAACTTGAGCGTATGGATGGCAATTTTATTCCATCGGCACGTGAGTATTATCGCTTTTATGGCCTGGATCAAACCCGTGTGGATATTGCAAAACCTAATGCTTTAGTTATGCACCCCGGGCCAATGAACCGCGGGGTGGAAATTCATTCTAGCGTGGCAGACGGCATACAGTCGGTTATTCAAGA
>JALWJW010000385.1 GCA_026996935.1 Hyphomicrobiales bacterium | reverse complement strand
AAACCGGGTCTACCACTGTTGCAGCCACCATGATGGCGGCAGAACTTGCTGGCATTGAGGTGTTTGCAACCGGCGGTATTGGCGGGGTGCATAAGGGGGCTGAGGAAACTTTTGATATATCCGCTGATCTGATAGAATTGGGGCGAACCAACACCATTGTGGTGTGCGCGGGGGCTAAAGCAATTTTGGATGTTGAGAAGACCCTAGAGGTTTTGGAAACTCAAGGGGTGGCTGTTATCGGGTTTGGTTGTGACAATGTGCCTGCGTTCTGGTCGCGTGAAAGCCCTTATGATGCGCCGTTGCGATTAGATAGCGCCAGTGATGTTGCTGCTCTTTGGCAGGCGCGAAAAGATATAAAGCAGGGGGGTGGTGTGTTGATTACCAACCCTGTGCCTTTAGCTGATGAAATTGCCGCTGATGAAATGGCCCAGTTTATCGCCCAAGCTGTTGGCGAAGCGCAAGTTGCGGGCATTAAGGGCAAGGCTGTCACGCCTTGGCTGTTGGGGCGGATTGTGGAAATTACCGATGGGCGTTCTCTGAAAACCAATATCGCTCTAATCCGCAACAACGCTAAGCTGGCGGCGAAAATTGCTGTAGCTTTGGTTTAGATTTTATTTGGCGCAGTGTTCTGTGGCGGTATGTTTTCAGGGAGTTTGCACGCGGTTAGGATGATTTGATTTGCCAGTTTATCTTGCTTTTTTTGTATGGCGCGAGCGCGTACTTTTTGAGCGCGTTTGGCATAGTTGTTTGGGCCGTTTGTATAGTTTTTTCGACCGAACAATCTTACCGCAGCCCAAGCAATGAAGGCATCGAAATTGCCGCGTTTTGTGTAGGGTGTGGTTGCGTTATCTGTATCTAAATAGCGGCCAATATCTTTTATGGCTTGTCTGAAAATATCATCGCATTGTTTTCGTGAGCGACCCTTGTTGCCCAGCCGTGCCTGCGTGCTGTAAAGCAGATCATGTAATATCGCTGCTTGTGCGTACTTTCCCCATGGGGAGATGAAAAAGTATAAATATTTTGGGATGCTCACACCATCGCTGCAATAACCAATGGGCACGGTAATAATGTCGTCTGATTGCAGTGAGCCGACATAATAATCAAATTCTTTAATGATGACGCGGACGGGGCGATCATAGGAAATGCGGCCAACGTCTGCGGTATAAATCGGGCATGTAAAACGGCTTGGCACTGGCATGATTCCTCTGCATAATAAGCATTGTCAGGCATATCACATAATTCATGGAGGGTGAAATGAGTGAGGTTTCAAGTAAAGTGCGCACTATTGATGCGTTATTGGCTGAATATGGTGAAAGTCACCAAAACCCTTTTAACAAGAAAATTCACTGGATTGCGGTGCCTGTGATTTTTTGGACGGTGCTGGCTTTGTTCTGGTCTGTGCCGGTGCCAAGCATTTTTAATGGCGTTCCCATGTTGAATTGGGGGACATTATTGTTGCTGGCCACGCTGGTTTATTATTTTGTTTTATCGCCGGTTTTGGCCATTGGTATGGGTAATTTTTCATTACTCTGCGTTATTGCGGTAAGGGCGTATGAAAAGAGCATTGCCTTACCGCTTTGGCAAGGTGCGCTTATTGTGTTTGTGATTGCCTGGGGTTTTCAGTTTTGGGGTCATAAGGTTGAAGGTAAAAAACCATCATTTTTTAAAGACGTGCAATTTCTGCTTATTGGTCCTGCGTGGTTGATGTCATTTGTTTATAAGAGGTTGGGTATTATATACTAAAAAGGCCCGCCTTTTCGGGGCGAGCCTTTTAAGATGTGCTTTTGGCTGGTCTTAATCTAAAAGATCAAGGCCGCCAAAAATAAAGAATTTACGCTTATTTGCAGCAACTTCTACACGGCGCTTTTGTTGAAAGCGATATGTTACGCGTTTATTGATTTTTGATGAGGCAAAGCGGCTGCTTTGAGAAACTGGTTTTTTGGCAACACTTTTGCCGCGGAATACAGTAATTTTTGTACTTCGGCGACCTTTTGATTTAATAAGGTTATAAAGGTCTTTGGCATTGCTTGTGCGTAAGCGTACGCAACCGTGTGATGCTACGCGGCCTAAACGGCTGACGGCATTTGTGCCGTGGATGGCATAGCCACCTGAATAAAAAACTGAAAAGGGCATTGGCGCGTTGTTGTACTTGCGTGAATAATGCATTTTTGTCATTCGTTGGATACGGTAACGGCCCGTTGGTGTGGTATAGCCGCGCCGGCCTGTTGATACGTTCCATGTTGCATAATGGCGCCCGTCGACTTTAACCACCATTTGCTGGGTCGCTAAGTTTACTTTTACATCCACACGGGCTTGAGCTGTGCTAAATGATGCAATCATTGCTGTGCCTGCTACAACTGCGCCTG
>JALWJW010000384.1 GCA_026996935.1 Hyphomicrobiales bacterium | reverse complement strand
AATTTATGGTTCCAAACGGACATGCAATAGTACAGACTTTACAGCCCACACAAAGCGCATCTTCAACAACTTTAGCACCATTTTCATCAACTTTAATCGCATCGGTTGGGCAAGATTTCTGACACCACGCTTCATCGCATTGGGTACAAGTATAGGGGACATATCGCCCCTCATCTTCGAATCTAAAAACCTGAATTCGTGATTTCATTGGATTGAAATCATCACCATGTTCATCTGAACATGCCAGCACGCATTGATAGCACCCGGTACAATTATCCGGATTTATATGCAATGATTTTTGCAAAGTTCTTCCTCCTAAATTTATTTTGATCTTTTCTTTGAAGATTCAGGCATCAGCTTAAGATACATTCATACAAATGCAAATGTATTTTTTAGTATAATACCGCAAAGGCTTTCACTTTTTTATGCGTTGACATAAATTAAGCCTTTACAGACAATAAAACCAATCTAAAATTATGAAATATAGCTCACATGCGCCAAATCAATATTAAACTCTTTGCCCACCTTCGAGACTTCATGCCGGAAAAAGGCATAAGAGGTTCAGCCACCTACACCTGCCCAGATGACAATACTGTGAATTCAGTTTTACGCACTTTAAATGTACCCTTAGAGCATTGCCATCTGGTTTTACTCAATGGAGTGTTTGTTTTGCCCGAAAACCGCGAAACACAAAACATGGCAGATGGTGATACACTGGCCGTGTGGCCACCTGTTGCCGGAGGATAGATAAGATTGAATAAAAGCCGGATTTCCCCCGCCAAAAACCTTTAAAGCAAATAAAAGAAAGCCGCATTGACAGACAAAATTCAAATTAAAGATATGACCACCACACGCAATGAGTTTTTCCGTAATCTCAAAGTCGCCATGCGCGGTCTGATTTATGAGATAGATGGTGACCATATAACAGTGGGTGAGAAAGATAATATCATCAATCTTGATCTGCTCGCCCTTCCCCCCCGTGAAATCGGCCCCACCATCAGTTTTGAGCGCTGGCAACTAACCATTTCATTCACCAGCCAATCAGATGAACAACGCGCAAACTTCATGTACATGTTTGATCGCGCTTTCCACCGTGGCGGCGGATAAGCTCAAACAATTACTTTCACCCGATTAAAAACACCTCTTGGCCCAAACAGTAATCAAGCCTAAGCTGGGCTGTAATTCTTAAACTGGGCAAGAAACAACAGAGAGCGAAACAATGAATGTGTCGGTTTTAAAAACCAGCCGGCGGTCATTTTTAAAAATGTCAGGCATTGGTTTGGTCACCGTAGTTGGTGGTGGATATGTGGCAGCGCGCTTAACCGATGGCACAGCAAAACCGCTTGTGCCCAATGCAATCTACCTGACTGCGGCCAGTCAACAAATGCTGCACAAAATTTTTGATGCCGTCCTTGCCAACATGCTGCCGCCAAACCAACAGCAAGCATTGCTTATCACGGCCATCGCAACATTAGACAACGCCATTTCGTCCTTGCCCCCGTCAATTCAAAAAGAACTCATCGCATTGTTGAACATGCTCACCTTTGCCCCCACCCGCTTTGCTCTGGCAGGCCGTTGGAGCGGTTGGCACAGCGCCTCACGTCAGGACGTTTCAACATGGCTCACCACATTGCAACATTCATCCATAAACTTGCGCCGCATCGTTTTTATCACATTACATGACCTGGCCACTTCAAGCTTTTACGCCAACCCTAAAACCTGGGCATTAATCGGATATAATGGCCCAAAATTGCACGGGCCAGGCCCCGAAGTCTAGATCCGTAAATTTAAGCCTGAACACTTAGGGACAGGACTCATTCATCAAAGCTATTCTCCCCTTGGCTCTAAACCCTAAGTTACATGATTGAAAGAAAACCAAATGTCCATCATGTCAAACAGAAAACTGATAGAGGCCTCAACCTTAACGGCCGATCAGAACCTGACCACCGATGTGGTAATCATTGGCACTGGCGCGGGCGGGGGCTATTCGGCTGAGGTTCTAACCAAAGCTGGCTTTAAAGTCATCATGGTTGAGGAAGGTGCCTACCACACCGCCAAAACATTCTCCCAAAACGAGGCAGAAGCCACCGCCATGTTATACCAGCAAGACGGGGCGCAAAAAACCAAAGACAAAGCCATTGTTGTCCTGCAAGGCCGAAATGTTGGCGGCGGTACCACGGTCAATTGGACAACCAGCATTCGCACCCCGTCAAACACTTTAAAACATTGGCGCAACCGCCACGGCCTGACCACGTTGAGCGATAAGGAACTTGCCCCCTATTTTGTCGAAGTCGAACAGCGCCTGAACATGAACCGGTTTGAGGAGTTTGAACCCAACGAAAATAACACCATGCTGGCCAAGGGGTGTCAGGCTTTGGGA
>JALWJW010000383.1 GCA_026996935.1 Hyphomicrobiales bacterium | reverse complement strand
ACTGTCAGCGTGTGACCATCAGCATCGGTGTCATTTGGCGTAATAACACTACATCACTATCAACAATACCTACCGCCGAATTATTTTCGGTAAATGTTGTATCATAGCCACCTGCACCAACACCGGCTGAATCATTACCATCATTATCCAATGTCGGCGCGTCATTAACAGCTATGATATCAAAGGTAATGGTATTGGCAGTCTGGTCAGTATCCTGCCCCCCATTTGCCGTGCCACCATCGTCAGTAACCTGAAAAGAAATCGTATCAATACCCGCACCATTGGCGTTGCTAACCGGTGTATAAACCAACAGACCAATACTACCCGCAGGCACCACCGTTGCCGCATTCACCGCCACACCGTTAAATGTTAAGGTGCCATTTGCAGGCGGTTGCACCGTGACACTTTGAAAAGCATCACCGTTTACCGCATCGGAGAAACCAAAATCAGTCGCAGCAAATGTATAAGGCACATCTTCACTGGTTGATAAAGTCGCATCACTACCAGAAGGCGCATCATTAGCCCCGGCAACTGAAACTGTTACCGTTGCCGTATCAGTGCCGCCATTGCCATCTGAAACCGTGTAAGAAAAACTATCGGTTCCCGTGGCCCCAGCCGATAAATTATCAAATGCACCATTTGGATCATAATCATACGAACCATCTGAATTTAAGGTCAACAAAGCGCCTGATGCCAAAGTAATCTGGTTACCGACATCACCGGCAGAACCATTAACTTGAGAAACTGTCAGCGTGTGACCATCAGCATCGGTGTCATTTGGCGTAATAACACCATTGGCCGCCGTAATAGAGATGGCCGTATTTTCATCTGTTGCGACACTATCATTGACGGCTACCGGAGGGCGGTTTATCACGATTGTCCCGCCACTGGCAAAACCTTCCTGGCCCAGTTCATTTGTCACAGCAACATCAACATTGCGCGTAGTGGCAACAGCACTTGATGTGGTAAATCCAATTTCTTGCAGCGCAGCATCAAATGTTGCTTCTGTTTGCGGTGTTCCAACTGCTTCTAAAATAATTTGGGTTGAGGTTTGAGATTGAACCTGAACCCCTGCTGGCAAATTTGCCAGATTAACGGTTAAACTATCTCCTGCTTGTGCATTGGCTATCTCAATTCGTAGCTCTTGAATATCACCAACAATGTTTGATATGGCCGCATCAACATCAGCAATCGCAATCGTGTCCCCACTCCCAATTGTATAGACCGAATTATAGCCAGAACCTGTTGCCCCAGATGAATCATTAACATCAAGATCAATGGTCGCCTCACCTGAAAAAGCGACATTATATTCAAACACTTCAGGCGCATTAATCGCACCAAGCGTGAATTGAATACCCAAACCATTGTCATTATTTACATTGGTGTTCCATGTATTGACAATTTCACCACCATTTTGGATGCCGCCCCCGGCACCGTCTCCGTACAAGCCAGCACCATTATAGAAACCGGAATACCAGTGATCAAACTGCCGCCCGCCCTGAACTTCAGCATAAGCAACAAATGAATCATTTGGTCCGCCTGGGTCTTTTCTCACACCAACCAAAGACGGATCACTTACCGTATCATTGGTTTGCGCCAGATTTTGCGGCAAAGAAAACGCCGGGCCATTATCTCCACCAGACAGGTACGTGTCCATCGTGCTATAAAACTTAATAACATCAACATTACCAATCGGCGGTGTGACCGTCACCCGTTGCGTAAAATAAGCATTTGGCACCACATAAATCGTTTCTACAATAACCTGCGCATCAACATTGGGGTCATACGTGCCATTGCCATCTATATCAGTGAACATCGTTGTGGTTACAATATAGGGGTCTATCGATGTGCCAGAACCCGCTGATGTTTGAGATGTGGTTCCCCAGAATGATGATTGCGCCGCCCCGTCTGATCCGTTATCAGAACCTGTTACATTGTTACCAATGGCAAGATACAAACCATTAAACAATGATGTACTTTCCGTATTGGTTCCAGGTGCATAAAGTTGAAAACTACCGCCTGCATTTCCATTCATTTGGTATTCAATTTGAATTTGCCCATTATCAATAACATGAATAGCCAGACCGTCCGAGCCGTCCGCGGCCTGCCCACCCGTTGGATTAATCACTTGCTTTGCAAGGGTTGAAGCAAAATCAACCGAGCTGATTATGCCCGCTTCAATTTCGCCTGTCTTAATTTCCAGATCCCAGTCCCCACCTAAATCAGCAGCACCTGTAATGTCATCAGAAGCAGCAACATCCGCCCCGGTCGCAGTCGCTAATGCATTCACCGCGTTCTGACCAGTTTCACCTTCGCCAAAATTACAACCATAAATGAGAATATCACCATTTTCATTTAAGGCTTGAGCAATAACCGCCAATTCATCAGCATATTCACCGGTAATAGAACTTTGATCTAATTGCGCACCACCCAGGCTCAAAGCCCCCGCGTCCCCGTGAGAAATAATATGAATTGCATCAATATCAGTTCTTTGTTCCAGCGTTTCAGCAATTTGCTCCACTCCATCGCCAGAGACATCAAGCAACACCACTTCAACATTATTACCGAACTCATCCAATAATGTCTGATAGTCGTCTACACTGGTATCAACAAAGACAATTTCGTTACGATTATTATTCGTCGTTTGGGTTTGGCTTAAAGCATCAAACAAATCAACGGAAGGAAGAATTGAAGCACCATCATGAGAAGTCTCAGCAGTACCATCAATACCATCTGCCCCATTTACAAACGCCTCAACCCCTGTGACGACTGCCGCACCATCAAAAAGAATACGAGGCTCAAGAGCTAATAAATCAGCAGAAGAAATGCTCTTTTTAAGAGTGTTTGAATTACCTTCATAACCCAAGATTGAATTATTGCCCGTTTTATTCTTTGTCGTCACAGTGCGCTCCTTAACCAAATCACTTAGCTGGTCCCCAATAGCTGAATATAACACCAACTATTACGTGTAAAGACTAATTTAGTATTACTAAAAGTTGCAATTAGAAATAAAACGTATACAGATCAACGAAAATCGCAGAATTCTGTCATATTCTGTTAAGGATATTTTTTACAAATGAGGCGAAACAATTTCCTCAACCGCTTTGGCAACGCTAAACAAATGCTGATCAGCCCCCAATGGAGCCATCAACATAAGGCCAACGGGTGCCTCACCAGTCTCATTTGCAGGCACAGAAATAGCGCATCGATTCAGGAAGTTTCCAACAAATGTATTGCGTAATGCCAGCAAATTTATTCGGCCATAATCATCATCTTCATCAAGGTCATGAATGGCAGCAGGAACATGCGGACAGGTAGGCATAATAAAAGCATCAAGTTCACCCATCAATTGATCAGCCTGCAAAATCATTTCCTGGCGTTTAAGATTTAAAGCTGCAATATCACTTCCACTAATATGAGCACCAGCCAAAATCCGTTTTCGAACCCGCCGATCATATTGATCGCCCGATTTCTCTAACAAATCTTTATGAACACCAAAAGCTTCAAACGCCCCGATACCACCACTGGCATTAATCGCCGGCAATTGCTCAAGCTGTTTAAACTCAACATCAACAATCTCGGCCCCATTACAAGCAAGGCGCGTTAAAGCGGTGCCAAATACCATCGCCACATCGTCATCAACATCATCTAAAACCAAAGATTGTGGAACCCCTAACCGAATGCCTTGTAACCGGCGCTCTTTAATAACCCCATCCCAATCAGCCGCCATAACCGCATCACCAGTTGCGCAACATTGCACGGTTTTTGCCAATGACCCGACCGTATCAAAACTTCTTGCCAACGGAAAGACTCCATCCGTTGGCACCCGCCCAAGACTGGCCTTGTATCCAACCAAACCATTAAAAGCAGCAGGCACACGGCACGAGCCTCCCGTATCGGTCCCAATAGCCAAAGCGCACGTCCCATCAGCCACACTCACCGCAGCGCCTGCCGATGAACCGCCGGGAATTCGGCCTGTTTCCCGGTCCCATATTGATTTGGGCGTTCCATAATGAGGGTTTAAACCAACACCAGAATAAGCAAATTCAGTCATATTCGTTCGGCCCAAACAAATAAAGCCCTGCTGTTTTAGACGCGCTATAGCGGTGCAATCGTGTTTTGCAGGCGCTTCATCGTTAAGCACGACAGAACCGGCCGTGGTCACCTGCCCTTCAAGATCAAACAGATCTTTTGCTGAAAACGGAACCCCTGCAAACCGCGATGGTGAACGCCCTGCTTTTCGCAAATCGTCCATCTTATCAGCACTGCTTAATGCCTGCTCGCCATCAACTTTTAAAAATACAGGCCCACCTCTGCATGCCATATCATCAATATTGGCAAGCGCTTTTTCAACCAGTTCTCGCGATGTGGTTCGCCCTTGCGCTAAATCATCTGCAAGTTGGTCAATCCCAGCAACTTCATTCATAACGCCTCATACATCCACAACAGTTTTAAGAATTAAGCGCATCTTTTACTGCTTCTGTCAGTTGTTTAAGCGAGAATGGCTTGGCCAGGAATGCAAAGTCTGTCGCCCCTTCAAGGTTCTGCTCAAACGCATCCTCGGCATAACCGGAGATAAAAATAAACTTGGTACTAATGCCGCGCTTGCGAATTTCTTTTAGCATTGTCGGCCCGTCCATTTCCGGCATCACCACATCAGACAACACCAAATCAAACTCTTCACCTTTATCAATAATCTCAAGCGCCACCTCACCACTATCTGCTTCAGTAACCTTAAAGCCACGTGTGGCCAGGGCGCGGGATGCAAAAGCGCGTACCGCATCTTCATCTTCCACCAATAAGACACGTGCATCGCCCGTCATATCGGCTTTTCTAACATCAACTTCCTCTTCGACCGCTTCAGCCTCTAACGGAGCCTCTACCCGTGGCAAATAAATCTTAAAAGTTGTGCCTTTTCCAACTTCACTTTCACAGAAAATAAAGCCGCCAGTTTGTTTCACAATACCATAAACGGTTGACAGCCCAAGACCGGTTCCCTTGCCGACATCTTTAGTTGAAAAGAACGGCTCGTAGATTTTGGCAATGATTTCCGGCGGCATACCCGAACCATTATCAATAACCTCGGTCAGAACATACTCACCTTCCGGCATTATATCAGGGGCAACCTGACGCGATTCCTCAACAGATACATTAGAGGTGCGCAACATCAGCGAACCTTTCATCTCCATTGCATCACGCGCATTTACCGCAAGATTAATCACAACCTGCTCAAACTGGTTCATGTCAACATTAACATACCAAAGGTCACGTCCATAAACCATCTCAAGGTCAATCGTCTCCCCCAGTAACCGGCTCAGTAAATTACCCAGATCGCTCATCACATCACTTAAAGAAATCGTTTCTGTACGCAAAGTTTGGCGACGTGAAAACGCCAATAATTGACGAACCAGATTTGCGGCACGATTAGCATTTTGCCTGATATTCATAATATCGGCAAAAGAGGGATCAGTCGGGCGATGTTTGGCCAACAACAAGTCAGAAAAACCGATAATCGCGGTCAACACATTGTTAAAGTCATGCGCAACTCCACCAGCCAACTGCCCCACAGCCTGCATTTTTTGACTTTGCGCCAATTGTTCTTCAAGCAATGAATGTTCGCTCGTATCAACCACATAGGCAAAAACACAACCCTGATGACGATTTTTCTCGCTCGCATTTTCGCCCGATTCCTCAAGATTTTCAGCACCGGCCTCTTTAAAACAGGCAAAGACCACATTTGCCGTTCGCTCCTGTTTGCCCTTGAAGGTAACCGAAGCCATTCTGTTGCCAGCAAGGCCGCTATTAAGCAAATCATCAAAAACTTTTTGCAGTTTAGCTACGTCTTCCTTAATGACCAGATCGGTAATTTTTGCCCCACGCGTTGCCACATCACTTAATTTTGAGAACATGACATTAGAGCCAACAACTACACTTTGCGCATTAAGTTCGGCAATAGCAAACGGCGCATTGTTTATGAGTTTAGACAGTTTCTGACTGCCCCCTTCTCCACTTACCGCCCCATCACGTAAATCAAGAACTAGCGAGCGAGAAGGTTGAATCGCGCCCTTTTCGTCAAAATCCGCCCGATGAATAATCCGAACCGGAAGCCGGTTTGAGGATTGATCCGCATCATTTTTGCTACGCCGGGAAATCAAATCAAAGTCAAAAATTTCCGTGCGTGCTTCACTTAAGCCGGGCTTCAAGTCCAGCAATAATTGCGCATCATCTTTACTCAGGAAATCTGTTAACTTTATTTCGCCATCTGAAGTTGCCCCCAGCTCTATCCCCAACCAGTCAGCCAGTGTGGCATTGGCATAAACCACCTCACCACTGCCACGCGTTGAGAAAAAACCGGCAGGAGCATGGTCAAGATAATTGATAATATATTGAAGTTGAGAAAATGCCTTTTCCTGCTCGGCTTTGGCAGCGCTAATATCACGCAATCGCCATAATGCAAACGAACGCTTGCCAAACTTTCCGACATCACCAACCGGTGAAACCGACAATTCCAACCAGACAGGTCGATCCATTCTGGCCCCTACAGCCGAGCTGCCCGCTTCAAACCGAATCTCCTCAACATGGCTTTCACCTTCTTTGGCAGCTTGCGATAAACGATAAATTTTCTCGGCGACATTTGGGTAGCCCGAATACAGATTTTCAAACCCGACAATCCGAGTCTGGTCCGTTTGCCTGAGAAGCTGCTCATAAGGCTTATTGGAAAACACCACCAGACCGCGCTGGTCTGTCACCACGCAGCTCTCACCCAGTCCGTCAATCAGGTTTTCAAAAAAAGCGCGCTGTTGCGGCACATGCCCAATGTGGATAAACCCAAGCAAATAAGCAACCAAACCACCAAAACCAATGCTGCCAGCTATACCCAGCAAAACCAATACAGGAAAGGACAGATTGCCCGATAAGGTTCTGGTCAACACAATTGTGCAAACAACCACCACCCCCACAAGCCCAATGGCAAGCCACTTTTTAAATTGGCTGGATTTTACACCGGTCTTTTTTCCCCCAGAAAACACTGATTGTTGACTGGTTAATTCACTTTCACTCATGGCCGCGCCTTTAATCTCCCCCACGAATCAAATCATTCTATAGGAGATTCATCATAAAGTGAGACTATTTCGTTGGTCTATAACAGTTTTTTGGATTTTTTTTAAAAATTAGGTTAGGTTAGGAAAAATTTTCAATTGCGAGGGGCAAAATGGATTTTCTAAACACCTATATTAACTACATTATCATTGCCGGCGTGATTATTGTCGCGCTCATTTTTCTGATCCTGATTATGCGTGCAATTGGCGGGCGAACTCGCGGGCGCAGAGGTAAACGTTTAGGCATCAGCGAATATCGCGAATTAGACAAATCGCGCCGATTGGTTCTGATTCGCCGCGATGATGTTGAGCATCTTATATTAATTGGCGGCGGGCAAAGCCTTGTCATTGAACAGGGAATTGGCGAAACCGCAGATGACTATGCAAGTCCACCGGTCGAGCACCACCGCGAAGCACCATCTTTGTCTCAACCTCAAGAACCGGAGTATGAGCCAGAGCCGGAATATGAACCAAAAGTCCCCGAACCATCCGCACCAAGCCATCGACCGGCACCAAGAGCACCGGTTTTTGGCAATGATCGCGCGCCCAACATCAGGCCCGTTCATCGTGGAGAACCACGGTTAAACGCACCTGATGATGGCTATTGATCTAGATAAAACCCAACACGGCTTGTCGTCGGTTTAATCTTCATTTTAGAAGTGATAATTGACACCAAGCCTGATCATGTTAATGCTGTCTTTAAAATAAAACTCTTCATTGTTGGCGCTGAGACCTGAATATTTACCAAAATCCATATACAAGTATTCAAGTTTCGCCGTCATATTTTGATTGATGGCATATTCTGCCCCCGCACCAATAGCAAAGCCTGTCCGGAAACTTTTATCATAAGCTGTTTCTGGTGCCGTATTGCCGATTGAACGACTGTTCGTATGCATGAAAGCCAGACCTGTCGTACCAAACAGCAACCAATCCTCATTCCACAAATAGCCCAACCGTACCCGCGCACTCCCCCATGCAGGACCAAAACGCGCTTTCCAGCGATGCCCGTCATAAATGTTTTTAGTACCTGTAGACAAACCCATAAGACCAAAATCAGCCTCAATACCTGCCACAATCCGATCATTAAAACGAAAATTATAACCAGCCGTAATAGAGCCACTCAAACCACTTGGATTAATCGTGGCCAGGCCATGGTTGGCATTACGATCATACATTTGGGTGGTTGAGCCATAACCATACCCCAGCGACCCGCCGGCATATAGACCTTGCCAGGCCCTTTTATAAGGTGAACCTGCAACAGGTTTCACAACAATCATGTCTTGTTTTGCATTGGCTGCGCTTATATTTTGCCCTTTAAAGGTTTGAACATTATTTGTGTTTTCTATCGCACATGGTGATGTTTGCAACCCCGCAACAATGCACGCCAAAATACTCATCGACATACTAATACCCTCTCAATTGCCGTCCGATGAGCCGCCCTGAACATGAGATAAATGAGTATTGTGATTGCCCTATGTCCAAATTGGGTCAAGACTAAGCCGAGGATGGACAGAGTTTAAGGCACATAAAAAGCCGCCAGTATTTCTACTGACGGCCTAAAGTTTGAAATCAAAATTGAGCTGCTATTATTTAACTTTACGAACTTTGATCATATCCAGCATATATTTTTCATAGAATGGTTCGCTTTTACCGATTCTGATTTTACGCAAAAAGTATTTTTCAAAGGCAATTTTAGCATAATGAACCCATTTTCCTTGCGATGCCCAATTCAGATTACGCGGCGGGTTTTGGGGTTTGGCAATAAAAGCAATACCCTTATTACCAAGATCAGCCAGACAGAACGCATTCCATGTTGGTTTATGAGAAGGCTCTTTACCATCAAGAATTTCTTTAATGTTATGAGCAGTTGCCGTTACCATACTCTCAATCATATAGCCCGTTTTAGGCACACCAACAGGAACTGGTGTTGCTTCAAGCGGTGCAATCGCAATACACACACCAACAGCAAAAATGTTGTTATATTTAGGATTCTGCTGATGCTCATCAACAACAATAAACCCACGTGGGTTAACCAAACCATCAATACCCATAACAGCAGGAATACCGCGGAAGGCGGGCAACATCATTGAATATTTAAACGGCAAATCATGTTTACCGGCTTCTGAACCATCGCTATTCAGCTCTGTAACATGCATTGTGCCTTCTTCAACGCTATCAACCTTGGCATTGGTGATCCACTTGATGTGGCGATCACGCATTTCAGATTCAAGCATACCTTTTGTATCACCAACACCACCAAGGCCCAGATGACCAACATATGGCTCAGCAGTTACAAATGTCATCGGAACCTGATCGCGAATACCGCGCTTGCGTAAATCTGTATCCATAATCATTGCATACTCATATGCAGGACCATAACAAGAAGCACCCTGTACCGCGCCAACAATGATAGGACCAGGGTTCTTACAGAACTCTTCCCACTCATCATTTGCTGTTACAGCATGGTCAACATGACAAACAGACTGCGTAAAGCCTTCGGGACCCAAACCTTCAATTTCATCAAACGCCAAATCAGGGCCTGTTGCAATAACCAGATAATCGTAAGAAATGCTCTCGCCGGTTTCTAACTCGATACGATTTTCATCCGCATGCAGTTTTTTCGCGGACCCCAATACAAATTCGATACCATTCTTTTTAAAAACCGGAGCCAGATCAATAATAATATCCTTTTTTGACCGCCAGCCAACACCCACCCACGGGTTTGATGGTGTAAACTGAAAGAACGGGTTGTTATTAACAACCGTAATTTTATGCCCCTTACCCGCCAAATCCTGCATTTCATAGGCCATTGGAATCCCGCCAACGCCTGCACCTAGCACTACAATATCAGCCATTACAGCCTCCCTCTAAAGCTATTCAAAATTTCATACAAACAAAATCACCGCACACAAAAAAAACCTTAAGGTTTTCAGTGCCAAATTATTTCGTTAAAACACATTAACAATATTTAATATGAAAAAGCTAGAGGTTTTGAGGTCACAAAGCAAACCCGCCGATCACGAAACAGATAATTCAATCACAAGCAAATGCTTAATCGCGAGTTTTTTAACATTTTACACAAAAACCAAGCACTGGTCTGTTTAATCGTCTCTATGAACTTTTTCGCGTCGCTCGTGCGCTTCTTGCGCTTCGATGGAAAGTGTTGCAA
>JALWJW010000382.1 GCA_026996935.1 Hyphomicrobiales bacterium | reverse complement strand
CTCTCTTTGGACTCGTACAATCGTGGGTACCACTCTGGCATCAGCGATGAAGGCCAAGATGATACAGATGGATTGGGTGAAGTAGCTCAAATTGGACTTGCAACATCAATAAAGAATTCAGGAGTAGTATTAGACGATAATGGTAACCGTCTTGATCAAGCCGCTGGCTTCTACGCCATCTCCTATAAAATCGATGATGGCTCAAAAATTGATGGCCTCAAGTCTTACTGCGAAAGAACAATCTGCCCGCCAATCAGCGTACTTGGCACAGGAACATCTGTTGATTTATAATCTGCATTCAAACGCAAACTTGGACCATCACGCAACCAAACCCGCCATGCAATAATAGCGGTATAAGCAGATTTATCCGCAACAGGTGAATCTGCATCAATCATCAAAATGGCATGTGGAGCATAAATCGTTCCCAAAAGTTGGCGCGCATTGTTACTGCGAATCCGGTGCAAGCGCATACCTTTAGGCAATTTGCTTAAGTTAAACGGGTTAAATTTGGTAACATATGGCACACCTCGGTCTTCATAAATTAGCAAGCCAGCCAGCGGACCCTCACGCGGCGCAACAAGGTCAATGGTTGTATCAGCCTGAAAATCAAAAACAGAACCTGCTCCAGTTAAGAAAAACCCAACCCCATCACCTTTTATTTGTGCATTTCCAGTGACAACAAATGGTCCATCCTTAATAACATAAACCCCGGGTGCAAAAGTCACGTTCATATTTTGACCAATAAACAGTCCACCACAATAAACACCTGGTTGCAAAGTTATGTCAGTAAATTGATTGATCGGTAGATAGCTTGGCGTTGTTGGCGCTGTCGTCTTTTTGGCAAATTCTTTAAATTTCTCACGAAATCCAAATACCAATTCTCTATCACCATCAGATTCAGGCGGTATCTCAACAGGTTTCCCCACTTCTAAACTATTATAGTCACAAGCCCCGACATTTGGCGCTGCTCTGCTTGACAGGGGGTCATTAACAGGAGGACAATCACTCAATGGCTGAGGTGAAATGCTTGTTCCGCGGCCAAACGAAGTCACACCACCGGCAGCACAAATCAGGTTTGCTTTAACCGAGGACCCTTTATCCAGCCGGATAGAAGCGTAAATTGTTGAGTTTGAATAAATTCCGCAATCAGGCGCATTAATGCTGGCATTGTCATCCATGTGAATGCCCGCATATTTACGTTCAACCAAACCCACAACACAAATCAGCCCTTCGCCTAAAATATTGGCTTTAGCTGTTACAATGATCGGCGTTGCTTTATCAGTTAAATAGTGAGCAAAAAACGGTGTCCAAACCTCTTTAAGCTTAACTTCGACACCTGTAAATTTATCAACAATCTTTACCGATGTCGTAATAACAGAACCACTGGTTCTACCTTTTCGGTTTACCGCGTTGCTTTTATGCAAATTGGCCTCAACATAAGATTTTGCCGAGGCTTCAACAATCCCTGCGTTAGAATTTGCCAACGGCAATTCATGCGCACTTGCAACTGCCGCTGAATCAGCAATAGCCTGCAAAGCAGCAGTCTTTCGGGTAATCATCACATAATCGATACTTAAACCCAGCGCACCAAGCAACACAGGTGCCGCAATAGCAAACGAAACGGCAATATTTGCAGCAGCGTTTTTAAACTTAAACAAGCTTTTTACGAATTTAACAAACACGAAAAACACCCAATAACAAAATCATTTTGGGCAGATATAAAACAAAAATCAAAATATCTCGTAAATTGAGATCGAAAAAACCATTCAAACAGGAGTAATTTATTAACCCTCGCGAACAAAAACGGCACACAAGAAACGAAAATGCAGGTTCATGTCACAGGCCCAGGTACTTTAGCAATTTCCTCACCCTTAGCCTCAGCAACCACCCAGTTTAAAAACTTTTGAATCGGGCGTTTATTAAGTTGATCTTCAGCGACCACCGCATAAAACGAAAAATCAGAACTCAACTTCAAATCAAAAGGTTGCACCAACCGCCCGGCCAAAAGGTCTTCACTTGCTAAAACGGTACGCCCCAATACAACACCTGCCCCCGCAATCGCTGCATTTAGCGCATTATCAGCAATATCAAACCGCGCACCCTTATTGGCATCCACAACATCATCAGCACCAGCTTTTGCCAACCAGGTGTCCCAACCAGCCAATTGCGAAAGGCCAATATGGGTTTCATCATGGATCAACATGACATTTGCCAGATCTTTGGGCTGCTTTAAGGCATTATCACCCTCAAGCATATTTGGCGCACACATTGGCGTAATAAACTCATCCAATAGCTTGTAAGACAAACAGCCCTCATAAGTACCCTGACCAAATCTTAGCGCAACATCAACATCTTGGTCTCTTAAATCTACCAATCCCAATGATGATGAGATG
>JALWJW010000381.1:8344-10333 GCA_026996935.1 Hyphomicrobiales bacterium | reverse complement strand
CGCAACTTTCCGACGGTGCATCAGCCAGTATTTTGATGGATGCCAAAGAAGCCGAAAAACAAAACATCGAACCGCTTGGCGCATTCCGTGGTTTTGTTACCGCTGGTTGCCAACCTGATGAAATGGGTATTGGACCAGTGTTTGCCGTGCCAAAACTGCTAAAACGCGCAGGGCTTAAAATGGACGATATTGGCCTTTGGGAATTAAATGAAGCCTTTGCCGTACAAGTGCTTTATTGCCGCGATAAATTGGGTATTCCAAATGAGAACTTAAACGTCAATGGCGGTGCGATTGCCATCGGCCATCCGTTCGGCATGAGTGGCGCGCGTATGGTTGGCCATGCATTGCTTGAAGGCAAACGCCGTGGTGTCAAATATGTTGTGACCACTATGTGTATCGGTGGTGGCCAAGGCGCTGCTGGCCTGTTTGAAGTTTACTAGGAGCCTATTAAATGGATTTGTCATACAGCAAAGATGAAAATGATTTCCGCGAGGAAGTTAAAACCTTTTTGGCGCAAAAGCTGCCGCAACGCCTTAGAGACGTTGTAAAGCAGGGCAAAAGGCCCAAAAAGGAAATCTTTGATGAATGGCACGCCATTTTGCATAAACAAGGCTGGTTGACCTTTACATGGCCCAAACAGTTTGGCGGGGTTGAGTGGAACGCCGTACAGCGCCATATTTTTGAAGAAGAATGTGCAAGTGCCGGCGCGCCACGCATTGTCCCGTTCGGCATAGGCATGTTGGCGCCAGTTCTAATGAAGTTTGGCACCAAAGAACAAATCGAACATTATTTGCCGCGTATGCAAGATGGCACAGACTGGTGGGCGCAAGGGTTTTCTGAACCGGGTGCTGGGTCTGACCTTGCTTCATTGCAATGTAAAGCGGTGCGAGAGGGCGATCATTACATCGTTAACGGTCAAAAAACATGGACCACCTTGGGCCATTACGCCAACTGGATTTTTTGCCTTGTGCGCACTTCAAGCGAAGGTAAAAGACAAGAGGGCATTTCGTTTCTTTTAATCGATATGGCAACGCCCGGCATTGAAGTAAAACCCATCATCACCTTGGATGGCGAACACGAAGTCAATGAAGTGTTCTTCAATGATGTAAAAGTGCCTGTCAGCAATTTGGTCGGGGAAGAAAACAAAGGCTGGACCTACGCCAAATATTTGCTGACCCACGAGCGTACCAATATCGCTGGCGTTGGATTTTCAACCGAAGGGTTTGAAAATCTCAAACGCTTGGCCGCTATCCAAACCCGCAATGGTAAACGCTTGGCAGACGATCATTACTTTGCCGCCCGCATGGCGCGCATTGCCATTGATCTATCAGCGATGAAAACCACCAATATGCGAATTTTGCAGGCTGCTGCCGCGGGCCAGGCTCCCGGTGTTGAAAGTTCGATGCTTAAAGTCAAAGGCACTGAAATTCGCCAGGCCATAAACGATCTTCATCGCCGCGCCCTTGGTGTGTATGCTGCGCCATTTATTCCTGAAAGCTTAGAGGAAGGCTATAACGAACCACCCATTGGCCCTGAAGGGGCGAACGTGGTCGCCAGTCAATATTTCAACAATCGCAAGCTTTCCATTTTTGGTGGCTCCAATGAAATTCAAAAGAACGTCATTTCAAAAATGATGCTGGGGCTATAGATTATGGATTTTAATCACACAGAAGATCGCCGTTTATTTGCCGATACAATTGCAAAGTTTTTGGCCGATAATTACGATTACATGAAGCGTAATGAGTACGCGGCAAGCCAAGACGGTTTCAGCAAAGATGTGTGGAACCAATTTGCCGAACTTGGTGCACTGGCGGTTTTGTTTGATGAAAACGCAGGCGGTTTTGCTGGGCAGGGGTTTGACATTGCCGTGGTGTTTGAAGAGCTGGGTAAAGCCATTGTTGTTGAACCGTTTCTGGCTAACCTTATGGCTGGCCGTTTCATTGCCGATCTGGGCGATGACGAGCAAGAAACATGAGTGGAAGAAAAGGT
>JALWJW010000381.1:0-8334 GCA_026996935.1 Hyphomicrobiales bacterium | reverse complement strand
TGATAGCAGGTGGCCGCCAACTGGCCTTTGCTCATAGCGAGGCTCAGGCTGGCTATGAAACCTCTTTTGTTGCCACAACGGCAGTAAAAGAGGGCGATAAACATAAACTGGCAGGACAAAAAGCTGTTGTTTTAAATGGTGGCCATGCCAACACTTTGGTTGTCTCTGCTCGCATGAGTGGCAATGACGATGATGAGAACGGCATTGGTTTGTTTTTAGTCGATGCTGATGCACAAGGTTTGACCACACGATCATATAAAACCGTTGATGGCTATAACGCTGCCGATATTCGACTAGAAGGTGTAAGCGCCGCGCAATTGTGTAATGGAGACCTGGGGTTTGCAGCGATTGAAAAAACAATTGCTGCCGCTAATTTGGCCTTAAGTGCTGAAGCATTAGGTGCGATGCAATCAACCGCCATGATTACACTAGAGTTTTTAAAGACCCGCAAGCAATTTGGCGTGCCAATTGGTAAATTTCAGGTCTTGCAGCATCGCATGGCCGAACTTATGATTGAGATGGAGCAAGTGCGTTCAGCGGTTATAAATGCAGCAGGTCATCTGGAGGGTAATCGCGATGAGCGTGAGTGGTATGTTTCTGCGGTAAAAAACCTTGTTGGCCGTACAGGGCGTTTGTTTGCAGAAGAATCTATTCAGTTGCACGGGGGGGTTGGCATGACATGGGAATACTCGGTTGCCCACTTTGCAAAGCGATTGGTGATGATCGATCATTTGTTTGGTGATGAGGATTTCCATCTGGACAGAATAGTTAAACTGAACAATAAGTAATACTTACACGGAATAGTTGTTTATGATTCTAAAAATTTCAATTTGAAAGACCAAAACTAAACCATGCCGAACCAGAATAGTCATACGATCTCAGATTTGCTTAAAACCCGTAATGCCCGGTTTAAGGGCAAGTCAGGCGATGTGGAACTTGCCCGCAATCGCGAGCAGTTAACGCGTATGATTGAGGACAACTATCCAGCATTTGAACCTGTGCGTGATTTACTGTTAAAACGAAGTAAAGACTGGAAAGTGGCCGAAAGTAAACTTTGTGAACATGGATCTGCTTTAAGAGAAGAAATTAGGCGACATGGCATGTGCAGCGAGCACCCAGACGGTGGGTATCATGTTGATGCGCACGCAAAGCGTTATCTGGGTGGTGGCTGGCTTGAGGAACTGGCATGGCTAGCGGCAATGGAGGCAGGGGCTGATGAAGCTGTTTTCGCTCAAACCATTGGTTGGCATGCGCAAGGGTATCATGGCCAGAATGAAATTGACCTGATTGTTCGTAAAGGCACCAGATTAGGGTTTACATCATGCAAGGCTGTTGGATCAGAGTTTAATTCTGACAGCCGTAAACATCGTAACCGCCTTATGGATGCGCTGCATGAAGCTGACAATTTGGCTGACCATTTTGGCGTTGAAGGTGATCGCGTGGCGATACTCGTTACCGCAGATTTGATTGATGAACTCAAAAATCAGCCCCGCTATATGTCCTTAATGGGTAAAGCGGCGGTGCTTGATGTTCGCGTGATTCCATTAGAAGAGCTTGGTTGGGACAAGCTGGTTTCTGCTATCGGAGAACTACTCGAGTGAAGTTCAGCCTTTGCAGTTGCGATAACTGCTTGTTGCCAGCCGCCGCCAGGAAGCAGAGCACGAAAACTTTGAACAGGCAAATTTGGCTAATCGATCGGCCGAAATGGCATGAGCGAGATTAAGCGAATGCCCTTTACCGTCAGATAATGTACTCACCATCATGCCGCTAAGCTGTGCCCGCTGATTAAATAATGGGCCGCCAGACTCTCCCTTTTGTGTTCCCATTTTCACCACAATGGCATCGGGATAACCAAAACCATTATAACTGACAGGGCGGCCAAAACTCATAGACTGAATTTGGCCAATGCGGGCTGTGTCACCTTTTGCGTGGGGCTTGCCTAAGGAAAAAACCGGTGAACCTTTTGCAAGACAAGGCGTTGGAGATGGCGAAACCGCGCGGCCGGAAAAGCTGGATAATTTAAGGAGTGCAATGTCGGGTGAACGCTGAACTCCAATGACTTTCCCGTTGTAAATCCGGCCATTACTGGTACGGGCCTCAACATTGTTACCAGTCTTTAATCCGACATGACCAGCCGTCAGAACATAGCCGGACGGATCAATAACAAATCCGCTGCCAGATGTTAGCGCTTTTTCCAGTATATCACTTTTTCGCGCCCCGTTTTTTTTCGTGGGCTCTGCTACAACCAGAGTAACATAAGATGGACTGGTTTGTTTTATGAGAGATGACATATTAGGGGCCAGCAAAGCGGCTGCCGGTGTCACTCCATCTTCGATACTGACCGATCGAGGCCCTGTAGATAAATTCGAATTGGTTGCGCAGGCAGACAAGCCAATGAGCAATACCGCCGACAGGGCCGGTTTTGTCAAAGACTGAATGTTTTTGAACCTGATGTTTTTCATTGAAACAATGCCCCGTGATTACAATTCGAAGACGAACAAAATCGAATGTCGACAAACTGCCTTAATTGCTAACAAATATCCAGATATTTATGGCAAAAATAGTACAATTAACCAGCCTCATACTGATTTATCAGGTCCTTTAGCTGTAGTTTGAGTTCGCCAAGCCAAGGTTCATAGAGTTTCCAGCGCCCGATTGAAGATGTGTAAACAGGTTTACGTATCTGTTCAACGCTGGCTGTGCGTACCGTATGGGAAGATTTGTGAAAGTTCAGGCATTCGTCCTGCCAAGGTAAATCGAGATGTGAAATGATTTTTTTGGCATTAATCTCTGGGTTTTGAACAAGGTCTTCATACCTGATTTTCTTTAAACGGTCAGGAAATTGTTGATACCATTGCTGAATCAGCTCGTGATACATTTTCTGGTGAGTTGCAATACGTTCAAAACTATAGGTGAAACCCAGGCCACCTTCGGAAAAATACTCCTTATAAGCTGACCAGGCTGTATCCATAGGGTGTCGCTCGCAAATTATGATTTTTGCATTTGGAAACATTGCGAGAATCAGCCCGATATGGGGCACTGAACCGATGGATTTATCCACCAGTCTCTTTTTATTCGCGACCCTTTCAGGGTAGGCATTTAAATAAGACTGGGCAGCTTGTTTTATGGTATTTAAATTATCTGGATTAATACTGGGTTCTAGAGCTGGTATCAGTTCCAGTTCTCCAAGGCCTTCAGCTTCAGAATGAGCTGCAATGATACTTTCAACAAGGGTTGTACCAGACCGTGGAAGTCCGGTTACAAAAACCGGTTTATCAGTTGAGGCGCTATTGGGATTGGGGAAGGGTAACGCCTTGACCTTGGAGTAACACATCTCTGCGCGTTCTTTACGTTGCTCATTGTCATCTTTAACAACAGAGCAAACCATATTATTCGCGGTTGAGAAGTTTTTAAATGCATTTTCGTAATCACCGGACTTTTCATAAAGGTGAGCAAGGGAAAAATATAACGGTACCTGAAAATCAAGGACTGACTTGTCTTTGCTTTCCAGCACCTTTTGATTTATCTCTTCAAGAGATAAAGATGTTGGTGCTGACTTTGCCAAGTACAGATACGGATAGCCTGTTCTTGGGTTTGATGAAAGAGCAGATGAGAGGTGGTTGATAGCGGTATCCTTTTCCCCATGCGCTAATGCCTGTAATCCTAAATATGTATCAACAAGAGCAGGGTTCTTTGATGTAGACCGGGTCCGTAAATATGTTTTAATCGCACCTTTGCCATCCCCGGCAAGGTCTTTAAGGTGAGCTAATTCTAAATAATCAGATTCGATATCACGAATACGCGCAATTTTTTCGGCAATGATTACCGCGCGATGATAACGTCTTAAATCAGATAGAACCGTTAAAGCGCCTTGTAGAGCTGGTAAAAAATCACCATCAATACTTAAAGCATGATCATATTGCCTAAGACTTAGCTCAACTTGTTTAAAGGCATAAAGCATAAGGGCATGATTGACGATTCCTGGTAGAAAGTTGGGGAATATCTTTTGTGCCGTGTTGAAAGCGTCATGGGCTTTTTCAAACTGCCCGAGGCGTTCATAGCTTTCAGCGATTGTCAGATAACATTCTGCATTTTTGGGTTCGACTTTAATAGCAGCCAGGCATAAATCAAGAGCCTGTTCTGCCTGACCGGATTGATTGAACTTTTGAGCCGTTGAAATGGCTTTTTCAACTTCGGTGTGTTTTGTAACTGGTAAATGATAGCGAGGTGCTGCTTTCACTACGGTTTTCTTTTTGCGTTTGTTGTTTTTCTTACGCGCCATCGTTTGGACTGGCCTTGTAGTATGTCAGAATTGATCTGAGAGTTTCATGGAAAAGGTGAGGGGGCAATAAATATTTTTTGCCAGGTTCAATTATTCAACAATGAGCACATTTTAGAATATCAGATACAAAAAAACCAGCCTGCAAAACAGGCTGGTTTCTCTTTCAGGCATAAATGCCTAAACGCTTGTGCGTGGAGTTCTTAGAAGAAGAACCATGCGCCGAAAGCACCACGGATAGCATCTTGTTTGCCACCACCTTGGAACTTTTGTTTGCCCCACATAACTTCCCAACCAAGACGCATTTGCTTGACAGGACGCCACATGATGTTTGCGTGCACTGTGTGAACGCTTTTGCCAAAAGTAGCAACTTGATTGTAAGCTTTTGTCCAGCCCCAGATCGCGTTGAAAGTTGTTGTTTCAGAAACGTTGAATGATACACCAGCGCCTGCAGCCAAGATTTTGATTGGGTTGCCAGCAGCGTTCAAGCGACCAATGTGTGAAAGTTGGAAGTTCGTACGAGTAGGCTCGCCTTTACCATACATCAATACGCCTGTGAATGTAGCCATATCGCCAAGGTTGATGTTTGCACCACCTTGAACCATCCAGCCAGCTTTAGTACCGTAGTCAGCAATTTTACCAGCTACCCAAAGTTGGTGACCGCCAGCAGCATCATATTTGATGTGTGTAGCGATGTTAGGATAGTCTGTACGACCAATTGTGAAACGGAATGTTGGAGATTCAATCGCTGTTTTCCAAGTGATTGGGCCGTTTTTGTATGTCAAACGAACCATTGGAGTACGTGTTACAGATGGGCCAGCCCAACCTGTTGTATCAACAGTAGCAACACCAAAGTCTAGAGCAGAAGCTGTCAACCATGTTTGACCAACAAGAAGTGTCCAGTTAGGTGTCATGTCCCATTCACCATATGCGTGACGCATGCCTACACCAGTAAAACCAGCGCCAGTTGATTGGAATTCCATGTGAGCGCGAACTTGGCCAACTGCTGTGTCTGTTTTAGCTTTGATGCCGAAACGTGCACGTGCATATAGATCAAACTGTGATTTTGTGTTGTCATTGATTGCTGGAACACCAAAACCGTTTGAACCCAATTGTTCGTTAGTCCAAGTCAAGTAACCAGCAGTGTAACCGTAAACTGTGATTTCAGTTACTGGAGCTGGAAGGTCTGCAGTAGGAGTTACAGAAATTGTAAGACCACGGTCTGTAGGCATAACGCCTTCACGTACGCTGTAGCCCATTGAAGTCAAACGTTTGTCTGAGCTTTGGCCACGACGAACTGCAAGAAGGTTTGTACCTGCTGGCAAGTTAGCTGAAGGAGCTGTTTCGATTGTGTTTACACGTGCTTGCAATGCTTCAAGCTGTGCTTTCATGTCTGATAGTTCGTCAGCTTGTGCACCAGTTGCCATAACAGAAACTGCTACGCCACCTAGAAGTACGCTGCGAAGCCACTTAGATGTGTTCATTTTGTATTCTCCCAAAAAAGTTGGAGTGTTTAAAAAATCCCCCGTCCCCTGCAAATCGGAATAAGGAGGTGTGTGATTGCATTCACACTGGAACTGTAATGAGCGTTTGAAGCGCTGTCGTCAACCACAGTTCGCGCTTCTCGCCGCCTTTTTGAAATGATGTGTCAAAAATGCAACACAATCCTTAGTGAACTGGTTACACTTGTTAACAGAACGTTAAAAAGCGGCTGTTTTAGGCCTGTTCGGCTAAGTTTACGCGGTGAAATTGTTGACTCCATAACTCATCTACAGCAAATTCTGTTTGTATTACGACTCGTTAGTCAGTCACTCATTATAATGTATTACAGGGGGAGAGCCATGAGCTCATATAAATGCAGACCGGGAAAATGGATTTGGGGAATCATTCCACTGGCATTGCCGTTTTTAGGAGCGTGGTTTCTGAATACGCCGCAAATGGTCGCCAAGCTATCGAAAATAGCGGCAACAGAAATCGAGAAAACCGGTCTTTCTGAGTTGAAAGCTGAAATCGATGGCCGTGATGTCATTCTATCAGGCACCGCAGACAGTAAAGAATCCATCCAGAAGCTGGCCGGTTCTCTGATTGGAGCCTATGGCGTGCGCCGCGTTGATTCGTCTGGTGTTAAAATTGTTGCTCCCGTTGTTTTGGATAAGCCAACGGTAAAATCTTCTTTTGGTAATAATTCAAGACCTGAAATTACAGGAACCTGGGCAAGCAAACAGGCAACATCTCTAAAAGTTGGGCTTGCTGGTAAAACTTATGTTCTGGGAACTGATTCTGAATTAACCAGTGATGATGATGGAAACTGGAAACTAACACCATCTAAACCCATTGCTGATGGTGTTTATGATGTTACCGTCGTGATTACAGATGGAAAAAAAGCCGCCGCCGCTGATAATAGTAAAGATGAAGTTTCTATAGACACGACACCACCTGCCGCCCCAAAAGTATCTACCAAGCTGATAACGAAGAATAAAAAACCATCTGTTATGGGGACGTATGCACGCGGCGATTCGGCATCACTTATCGTTTCCTTAGGTGGAAAAGATTACACATTGGGTAAAGACAGCGCCCTGAGCGCAAAAGATGGCAAATGGACATTGGTGCCAAGTCAGGATTTGGCCGATGGTTCTTATGATATTACAGTTAGAACAGCAGATAAACTTGGCAATGAAAGTGCAACAACCGCTAAATCTGCACTGGTAATCGATACAACACCACCAGATGCTGCAACCAGTACCATCGTGCAAGGCAAAAACCCCACCCCGACAATCTCTGGGACATGGTCTGCTAAAAAAGGCGAAACATTAGTTATTGGCCTGGCTGGAACCACATATGCTCTGGGCAAAGATAAAGAATTAACCTCTAATACAGATGGAAAATGGTCTCTTACGCCTTCAAAACCACTAAAAGAAGGTAAATATGACCTGACTGTCACCACCGCAGATGCTTTAGGCAATGAACGCACCAAGACGGTGCCAAATGCGGTTGTGATTGATCAGACAGCCCCGCAACCACCAAAGATAATGTCTGTCATTAATCCAACAACAGCCCCGATCGTGGCTGGAACCTGGGCGGAAAAATCCGGCAATAACCTGCGGGTTGTTGCATCAGGAAAAGTATTTGTCCTTGGTCGTGATAAGCAATTGTCATCCGATGGCAAGGGCAATTGGAAACTTGCCTTGACGCAGCCACTACGCGACGGGAAACACTCGATCCTGGCAGAGTCATCTGACCAGTTTGGAAATCTTGCCCGTACAGAAAAGCCTACCATTGTTGTTATTGATACGACAAAACCGGAAGCGGCCACAATCAACAGCATTCAAAGCCGCACTGGCCTTGGGAAAGTAACAGGCACGTGGCCAAATGCCGATGGCAATCGCTTGATGGTTTCCGTAGACGATAAATCTTATTCATTGGGTAAAGACAAACAATTGTCATCTGATGATAAAGGAAATTGGACATTAAATTTAACAACCGCTCTTAAAGAGGGCGTGCATAAAGTTGTTGCTGTTGTAACTGATGCTGCCGGGAATAAGTCCACAACCCATGATCCGTCTGGGTTTGTTGTTGATCAAACACCGCCACCAGCCCCAACCGTAACAACAGTTGTCACGCGTCAACGTACACCTGTGATTACAGGAACATGGAATGCTGATCAGTCGGTTGGCCTGACAGTGCAGGCTGCCGGACAAACATTCTCATCTGAAAATAAAGGTGAAATTACCATCAATGGAGATCACTGGTCGGTCAAGCCTTCCAAACCGATAAAAGATGGAACTTATGATGTCGTTGCAACAGCTAGCGACAAACTTGGAAATACCTCCAGCGATATGGGTAAAGGTGAATTGATTATTGATGCCACATCGCCCAAAGCCCCAACTGTTCGCCCGATTTTTGGGACAAATCCCCGCCCGATGATTCGCGGAACCTGGCCAGAGGATGGTGAAAATACCTTAGCCATCACTCTTGATGGTGAAAGTTATTCAATAGGTTCTGGAGATAACTTAAAGTCAGATGGTAAGGGGAATTGGACACTAACACCATTAAAC
>JALWJW010000380.1 GCA_026996935.1 Hyphomicrobiales bacterium | reverse complement strand
CAGGTGGGCGGCGTAGCAACAAAGACATTTGACGATAAGCCACAGCTTGCTTTGACAGATCATCATAACCAATCAGAGCATGCATGCCGTTATCACGGAAATATTCACCCATTGTACAACCGGCAAACGGCGCAAGGTATTGCAAGGGAGCCGGATCAGAAGCAGTCGCAGCAACAACGATAGAATATTCCAGTGCGCCGTTTTCTTCTAGAGTTTTAACAAACTGAGCAACTGTTGAGCGTTTTTGGCCACACACAACATAAATACAATATAGCTTGTCTTCATCAGGACCATGTTCATGAATAGGCTTCTGATTAAGAATCGTATCAAGAATAATTGCCGTTTTACCTGTTTGGCGGTCACCAATGATCAACTCACGCTGGCCACGGCCAACAGGGATTAAGGCATCAACGGCTTTAAGGCCGGTTGACATCGGTTCATGCACAGATTTACGCGGGATAATACCAGGCGCCTTAACATCAACGCGAGCTCTTTTCTTAGCTTTAATCGGGCCTTTGCCATCAATCGGATTGCCAAGCGGGTCAACAACACGACCAAGCATTTCCATGCCAATCGGCACTTCCACGATTGAACCGGTACGTTTGACAGTGTCGCCTTCTTTAATGTCGCGGTCAGAACCAAAAATAACGATACCAACATTATCAACTTCAAGGTTCAGCGCCATACCGGTAATGCCACCGGGAAACTCAACAAGCTCACCGGCTTGCACATTATCAAGGCCGTAAACACGAGCAATACCGTCACCTACGGAAAGCACTTGACCAATTTCAGAAACCTCAGCTTCTTTACCAAAGCCTTTGATTTGTTTTTTCAGAATTGAGGAAATCTCAGCTGCGCGGATGTCCATGGCATCAAGCCCCTTTCATGGCAATCTTCATTGATTGCAATTTAGTACGTAGTGAATTGTCAACCATTCGAGAACCAACCTTAACAATAAGGCCACCTAGAATGTCTGGATCGATAAAAGTCGCTAATTTAACATCATGACCAACGGCCGCTTTAAGTGATGCTTTAATCTTAGTGACCTGAGCGGCACTCAGCTTTTCAGCCGATGTCACCTCTGCAGTAACCTCGCCTTTAGACTGGGAAACAAGCGAATTATACGCTTTGACCATATCTAAAATAGCGAAAAGTCGGCGGTTTTTAGCCGCCAACTGAATGAAATTTGCAGCAATACCTGTGATTTTAGCTTTCGCCAGAATTGCTTCAACGGCACTCGTCTGGTCTTCTGCGCTGAAAACAGGGCTTTCAACCATACGTGTCAAATCTTCTGATTCGCCAACGAGCTTGGCGAATAAATCGAGATCTTTGCCAACAGGGCCAACCTTTTTAGCTTCCTGCGCCAACTCAAACAGAGCCAGTGCATAGCGCCCGGGCATACCTGATACGGTGTCTTGTGTTGCGGTCATATAGTACCGGTCTCTCAAATCTGCCGGATCAGCCTATCAATCGAAATTCGATTAAAACACTAACCCATTAAACAAATACATAAAATCAGTCGTCTGCTATCAAACGGCTCTTTTACAAAAAAGCCATTCAACGGCTAGGACATCTAACACAAGGTTTCCCACCTTGCAACCAGCATAAGTCACTACATTGTCGCAATATGAACAACTTTTTCAACAAGCCATCAAAACAACCATTATCCCCAGCAATTTGGGCATTATTGCGGTACAACGCTTTCTCTAAATACCATCCACAATAATAAACTGCCCCTGCGCCGCCCCTTCGCGCTCTTTGCGCGCAGCAGTGTATAAATCTGAAGCATAAAACGCTTTGGCAGCTTCCACACTGTCAAACTCAACAATAACCACACGATTCGGTTCTGGTGGTCCTTCTAAATTGACCACCTCACCACCTCGCGCCAAAAACCTTCCACCCGCCGCCTTAATCGCTGCGGGTGACAAAGCTATGTAATTTTTATATTTTTCCGGGTCCGTCACATTAACCCGCGCAATTATATAAGCAGCCATAAAAGTCACCTTTCCCTATAACAGACCTGAAAGCAACAAGTGCACCGTTTCAAAGGGTCACTAAACCAAAGCCACCCTTTAACAGAAAAGCACCCGAAAATGAGTATTTGCCGCACCTTACCAAATAAAAATAAAAATAAATGCAAAAACTGAAACAAAACGCTTGCAAGTTTGCGCGGCTGGTTTAAAACACGCCCATAGACGCACCACATGGTGATCACAAATCACCAATGTCTGGTCGCCACCTGCTCAACACATTTGCAACTTGGTTCATCCAATGATAAAATGTGACCTGCATTTTAATGTAGCTAAACAGTAGACTGGCACTTTCTTTTGACGCGGGGTGGAGCAGTCTGGTAGCTCGTCAGGCTCATAACCTGAAGGTCGCAGGTTCAAATCCTGCCCCCGCAACCATCGATG
>JALWJW010000379.1 GCA_026996935.1 Hyphomicrobiales bacterium | reverse complement strand
CATCTGCTGATATGCAATCTCTTGGTGGCCTGAACGCAGCTTTTGAAGTGTTTGGCAAACAATATGGTTTTGATGCAGTTGCGGTGCAACGCTATCCCGAACTTGAAGACATCAACCATGTGCATCACGCCGGTAATTCTTCTGGCATTGTTGATGGTGCGGCAGCCGTTTTGCTTGGTAATGAAGAAGCAGGAAACGCAGCAGGCCTTAAGCCGCGTGCCCGCATCAAGGCTTTTGCAAATATTGGTTCAGAACCTTCTATTATGTTGACGGGCCCGGGTGATGTAACCCGCAAAGTGCTTAAACGTGCCGGCATGGAAACAACCGATATTGATCTTTATGAAATCAACGAAGCCTTTGCCTCTGTTGTTCTACGCTATATGCAAGATTTAAACCTCACCCACGAGCAAACCAATGTTGCTGGTGGCGCCATCGCTATGGGCCATCCACTTGGCGCAACGGGCGCGATGATTTTAGGCACGGTTCTAGATGAACTTGAGCGCCGCGATCAATCAACCGCCTTGGTGACTTTATGCATCGGTGCCGGCATGGGCACTGCAACGATTATTGAAAGGGTTTAATGATGACCTATAAAAATTTCACCGTAGAAATCGATAGCGATGCAATCGCAGTGTTTACGTGGAACATGGCCGAGCGTTCAATGAATGTCATCGACATGACCGTTATGGACGATCTCGAAAATATCGTTAAACAAATTACCACGGACGATGCCATCAAGGGCGCGGTCATCACTTCAAGCAAAGGTGATTTTTGCGCGGGCGCTGATCTGACCATGCTCGGCGCTATGGGCCAGGGTTTTGGCAAAATCATGGCCGAGAAAGGCGAGCTTGCAGCGACTCAATACATCCACGATGCAGGCGCGCGCTTCTCTCGCATTATGCGCAAGCTTGAAACCTGCGGAAAGCCTTGTGCCGCCGCAATCAACGGCACCGCGCTAGGCGGTGGCTTTGAAGTTACGCTAGCGTGTCATTACCGCGTTGCAGCAGGTGATACCAAAGCCCGCCTTGGCTTGCCTGAATCACAAATAGGTCTGTTGCCGGGCGGTGGAGGCACCCAACGATTGCCCCGTCTTGTTGGTGCGCAAGAAGCTTTGCCTTTAATGATGCAGGGCCGTCATATGGATGCCGATAAAGCGTTAAAACTTGGCGCTATTCATAAGGTGCTCCCGAACGCTGAAATTCTAGCCGAAGCCAAACGCTGGATCAAAGAAGAGGGCAACCCTGTGGCTCCTTGGGATGATAAGAAATTCCGCATTCCGGGCGGTGTTCCTTACTCACCAAAGGGTATGATGATGTGGTCGGCAGGCAATGCCATGTACCGCCAACAAACTTATGATAATTACGATGCCCAACGCCTGATTATGAAATGCGTTTATGAAGGTCTGTGCGTGCGCTCGTTTGATGCGGCGCTACAAATTGAAGAGCGATATTTCACAGCGTTACTCAAAGGCCCGCAATCTAAAAATATGATTCGCACACTGTTTGGTTCTATTCAGGATTTAAGCAAAGGCGCGCGCCGTCCCAAAGATGTACCAGAAAGCAAAGTTAAAAGACTTGGCATCATCGGTGCTGGCTTTATGGGCGCAGGCATTGCTTATGTGTCGGCCATTGTCGGTATTGAAGTTGTCTTGCTCGATCAGGACAATGAGTCCGCCCAGCGCGGCCTTGGCCATGTGGCGGGCATGTTGGAAAAGTCACGCATCCCCAAAGACAAGCACGCTGAAATTATGGGCCGTATTGAAGCCTCTGCTGATGGCAGTTTAGCAGACTGTGATTTGGTTATAGAAGCGGTGTTTGAAAACCGTGAACTCAAAGCAAAAGTTTTACCCAATGCTGAAGCTGAAATGAAGGAAGGGGCAATCCTGTCTTCCAACACCTCAACCTTGCCAATTACGGGCCTTGCTGAATATATCGAACGCCAAGGTGATTTTATTGGTATTCACTTCTTCTCACCCGTTGCCAAAATGAAACTGGTTGAATTGATTTTGGGTGAAAAAACCAATGACCGCGCATTAGCAAAAGCGCTTGATTATGTGCGCCAGATCAAGAAAACCCCCATCGTTGTTAATGACAGCCGTGGCTTTTTTACTTCACGCGTAGTGATGACGTACATCTCAGAAGGCCACTTTATGCTCGATGAAGGTGTCACCTCAACATTGATTGAAAACGCGGGCCGCATGGCGGGTATGCCGGTCGGACCATTATCGCTGAATGATGAAGTCGCATTAGACCTTTCATGGAAAATTCTGCAAGCGACAAAAGCTGACATGGGTGATGCTTACGAGCCGCGCGCCATTGATCGTATTTTGGAAGAGCTGGTTGTTAAACGAAAACGCTATGGCCGCAAAAATGGCCAAGGCTTTTATGATTATTCAGACAAAGGCAAAAAGAAACTTTGGCCCGGCATC
>JALWJW010000378.1 GCA_026996935.1 Hyphomicrobiales bacterium | reverse complement strand
TTTGTTCTAACGCTGGTTTTTTGTGTGCGGTTATTTGGTGAATGGTTTGATTAGGACATGACAAACAAAAACCCGACTGAAATGCATCAGTCGGGCTTTGCATTGTATTTGTATGATTGATTGAGTAATCAGGGACGCCAATAGTTGAAGTGGTCTTTGATTTCATCACCTTCAAAGGCCCCACGCAAATCAACCAGAGGGCTGTGCTTTTTAGCCAGGCTCTTTAAGGTGTCGATATCAAATTGCTCAAGGAAAACCTTGTGTACAAGCGTGACGATAATGGCGTCGTATTTTTCCTGTGTAAACGGATCATCGATAATTTTTGCACCGCGCCCGCCTTCAAAGTGATCATCATCAGCCACCGGATCAAAACAATCCACATCTGCACCGGCTGCCCAAATGGCATCCATCATTTTAAATGCTTTGGAGTTGCGTGTATCGGCGCAGTCTTCTTTAAAGCTGCGGCCCAATACCAAGACCCGTTTACCACGAATGCTTTGATTGTTGGCTTCAAACAATTCTTCAAGTTTTTCAACCATGAAATAAGGTGTTTGCTCATTAACCGCGCGTGCGGCTGCAACAAGCTCCATAGGTAAACCATGGCGACGGCCTGCATCGATCAGAAAGTAAGGATCAACGGCAATGCAATGACCACCAACGAGACCTGGGCGGTAATGATGGAAGTTCCATTTTGAACTTGCTGCTGCAATGACGTCAGTTGAGCGAATGCCCATTTTATCAAATAAAGTCATCATCTGGTTCATCAAGGCAATGTTTACATCGCGTTGGGTGTTTTCTAAAATCTTTGCAGCTTCAGCCACTTTAATATTAGCGGCAGGGTAAAGGCCTGCATTGATTACGCGGGCATATAGTTTTTCTAAAAATTGAGTAACGAGCGGTGTACTACCGGCAACAATTTTTTTAATATCCGGTAGTTTCCTGGTTGGGTCTGCCGGGTTGATCCGTTCGGGTGAATAGCCAAGATAAAAGTCTATTCCTTCTTTAAAGCCTGAAGCCTGTTCTATTACTGGCTGACATTTGTTTTCTGTTGTTCCCGGATCAACGGTGCTTTCAAAAACAACAACAGCCCCCTGTTTCATATTCTCACCAATTGTGCGTGATGCGGCAAGCAGGGGAGAATAATCAGGTTTGTTATGACTCGATACCGGCGTTGGGACGCACACGATGATCACATCGGCATCAGCTAAATCTTCGGGGTTTGATGTATAGTGAACATCAGATTCCACCAGATCGCTCGGGTTTACTTCACCAGTGCTATCAATGTTAGCTCGCAGTTCTGCCAGTTTGTTTTGTGAAATATCAAAACCAATCGCTTTTCTGTTTTCTGAAAAGCCAATGACCAAAGGTAGCCCCACATAGCCAAGGCCAATAACAGCGACTTTTGCTGTCATTGCGTCCGGTAAAGCATAAGGCTCTTTATCGATTACTCTTAAGTGTGTTTGTGCCCGAGCTTTGCCCTCGGCAAGAATACCACCAAAATCCATTTTAATTCTCCCTGTTTGGAGACGCTACTTTGATGTTATTTCGTTATAAATTCCTTACTGCATGCGGATTAATTTTGCTGATGGTTAAAGAGATATAGACAAAATATGACGATGTTTCACTGTGAATCACATGATTCAGTAACTGTTAGTATTGATTCAATATTGATTCAAATTTTATTCAATTAGTCCTTGTCGTTAACTTCGTTCAAATCCCTTTCGATCAGTGTGCTGAAAGTAATGAAACGAATTTGGATAAAATAATGACGGCGCTTATTGGAGTAGAATGGCTTTTTGCGATTCTTATTCTTATTGTCTTTACGAACCGCTATGTGTTCGGCACGCTGCTCAGGTTTTGGGATAAGCGTAATAAACCGGGATATTCCCCGGACCCTGACGTGTGGCCAAGTGTTGCGATCGTTGTGCCTGTGTTTAATGAAGGTGACCATGTGTTGCAGACGGCAAAATCATTTTCCAAATTGCAATACCCTGCAGATAAGCTTCAAATTGTGTTTGTCGATGATTGCTCAACTGATGATACTTATGACTATCTGCAACAGATTTCTCGCACCTGGAACTGGATGAAGGTGCGTAAAAACCCGCATAATATGGGTAAGCGGCTTGGTATTAAGGAAGCGGTGTTAGCACTCGATACAGAGTTGGTTTTGTCAGTTGATTCAGATGTAATTGTTGAGGCAAATGCTTTGGCTAATTTGGTTCGTCACATGAAGGCCACCGGGGTTGATGCGGTTGGAGGGTGTGTTTTTGTTTCAAATGCCAATGAGACCTGGCTGGCCAAAATGCAGGCTGTTAAATACTGGGTTGGGTATCAGTTCTTAAAGAATGTTGAAAACGCTTATGATCACGTGATGTGCCTTTCTGGCTGTTTAACGCTTTACAAACGCTCGGCTTTGCTTGCTGTCGATGAGGATGTAGCCTCACGCACATTCCTTGGTGATGAAGTAAAGTATGGTGAGGATCGATTCCTTACCCGTAAGCTTGTTGAGCGCGGGTTTAAAACGCGACTGTGTTTTGATGCGCGCTGTTATACAAAAGCCCCACCCAAAATGCCCGGCTACTTAAGCCAGCAATTGCGCTGGCGGAGATCGAACTCAATAGATTTTATCACAGCGATACCACATTTGCACAAGTTCCACCCATTGGTACTTGTTCATTATGTTTCTATCAGTTTGCTGTTGTTCTTTTATCCCTTGTTCCTTGTGGCGCAAGTAATGCGGTTGGGCTTTGTTATTCCAATGATCGAACATGCGTTATTGGTGACGGTGTTTGCGGTGGCTTATGAAGTTAACAAACACAAATTGCCGAAATTTGCGCAAACATCGGGTATTTGGTTTTTGGCCATCGTTGTTGTTTTCCCGATTATGTATTTGACCATGACACCTCTTGGTCTTGCGACGTTGGGAACAACATCGTGGGAAACGCGTGGTGGGGCAAAAAAGAAAGCAGGTCCTGCTGCTGATGGAGGTGTGTCAACGTCATGACCTCTGTCCACAATAATTCAACGGCTCATACGCATAGTGCTGAACCTAAACAATTGTTCAAGGTTCTCTATGTTGGTCCAAAACCTGAGATGATGAAAAATGTCTTGTCTCGGGTGGATCTGCTTGTGGGTTTGCATGCGGTGAGCGGTGTTGCCGATGCTATGGCGATGGTGCGCCGTCAGGTCGTTGATTGTGTTGTGGTCGATCAGTGTTGTGAAAGCAATCAGGCAGCATTATTAACTGCTGCCATGGCTGGTGAGCCTAATGTGAAACGCATTGTGGTCATTACCAGCCCTGAACATGCATCTTCTTATGAGATGTTGGGGCCAAAGTGTGAAGTGCTGTTTGCGCCGGCGCGTCCGATGGTACTGCTTGATGCCGTTTTTGCGCGTAAAAATAAAAGTGTTAAACGTAAGAGCTGGAAGTCCAGACTGAGTAGAAGTAAATCTTTTTTCTCTAATTGGAAAATGCCTAAATATAACTTCTCCCGGGCTGTTATTCCGGTTGTTTCATTTATTTACAAAAATACGGCGCTGGTTTTGTTGACTGCCCTTTTTTCGGTATTTTTGTCTTATGGTGTTCTGATTGTATTTTTTCTTATTTCCAATGACTGGAGTGCGCCTTTAACTCTGTCTAAGGGTAATGATCTGGTAACGAAAACCGAGCGCCAGATTGGTGATATGAGGGTGAAAGAAAATCACATCAAGCAACGGATTTCAAAAGAACAACGCGAGTCTTTACAAGCAGAACGAGCAGTGGGTGATGCGAAAGTTCTGGCATCTTTGGTGGCGGCTACAGTTGACGGTGAAATTGAACAACGCCTGGTCCTGCAAAAAGACTTAAAAACACAATTGAAACGATTAAAGGTGCTTCGAATTGAATTGAAGCGCGCATTAAGTGCCAGTGGTGCCCAGCAGGCGTTGCAAGACAAGTTTAAAAAACGGCTGATTAACCGCAAGATATATGATTCAAGCATGTTGGCTCTTTTGGAGCTTCGACAACGCTCCAATGGTGTGGAAGCTGACTTTGCCAGGTTGCGCCGTGATATTTCAAAAACCCGCCAAAGTATTTTGATGCTTGAAACAATGCGTAAACAAATTCAAGAACCGGGGCTTATAAAAATCAAATCAGCAAGTTCAGAGTTCGTTTCTTTGGCGAACCAGGTTGTGTCAGTGAAAACGGCTTTAGAAAATGCCCAAAGTCAATTGAACTCTCATTTTGAACGGTTGGCCTTGTTACGGAAAAATGAGGCCATCGTTGAGCAAGGCCTTGCAGAAATTATGGCCACACCACTTGCCCGGGCGATTAAAGCCCCTGTTGTGGTTTTGTTTGTTCCTTACACCAATGCCAAGAACTTTAAACCGAACGAACCCTTATTCGCCTGCAGTATTGGAGTCTTTTGGTGCAAAAAGGTTGGTTATACGGGCAAAACGATTGCTGGTGAGGCAGTTTCAGTTCATCCATTTTTTGGCAAAAATATGCGCGGTGTTTTTGTTGAAGCTATTTTGTTAAGTCCTCAAGCGGCTGAGAAGGAGGTGCTCCATGTTGGCAGACCACCACTATTTTTCTAAAATAAAAAACGTCATTGTTAGTTTGACCGGTGCGCTGTTTTTAAGTGCATGTTCGGGGGTGGGGAGTGATATTGCCGGATTGGGTATGTCTGATTCTGCTCTGCCAACGAGTGTGACATCAAGTGTGCGTGCTCCAGGTATTGAGGTTGCGCAACCGGTTTCTGGTGATGCACCGATACGATCAAGCGCGATGACGAAACTGATTCAACGTGTTGCCTCGCGCAGAACTGAGACAAAGGCTAATCTGGTTAAGCGTCAACCGGTTATTGAGCAGGTGCATTATAAAAAGACAGTGACAGAATCACCCTGGTGTAACTATTTGAAAGAAAATGCTGCTGCGGAAACAACAATTTTAAAAGCGCCGACAGTGTCGGGTCAAATCAATGATTCCGGGCGTAAAACGGCATCGGTTTCTTACGATCTGGTTAATGTTGCCCGGGCACACCTTATTGAAAAAGGGGCACAGGTGAAATGTGAACGCTTTAAAGCAAATTCTGCATTGAAGAGAGTTATTGTTATTGCACCGAATAATTTGACGCGGGCGGGATTTGCTGCAAAAGCAAAAAGTATTTCGGCTAACCGTTCCCGGTTGCGGTCGGTAAAATCTGAGATACGGCGCCAACTCAATATCGGGAATTTGGATCGCAACCAGTCAACTGTGCTGATTTTAGCTGCTGATCAAATTCTTGCAGATGGGGCAAAAGCGTCTTCTGAATCGGCAAAACGTCAAGGCCTTGTTGCTTTCGATATTCAAAATTCAGCGGATATGGCCCGTCAGTTAATCAAGGCAGAAAGAGACCTTGCAGAAATCAAAAGTGACATCCGAAGTGCTGATGCTGTTTCGGTCAATCTTGAGGGAGGCTGGCGTGACGGGCTGACGCAAAATGGTTTAACGGTTCAAAAAGACAGTTTGTTTGGGGGGGTTAAGGTTTCGGTGAAGTTGGGGGCATTTAATCCTTCTCGTAAACGTCATGAAGAGGCGGCACTTGCGGCTCGCCTGCGGGCGCATCGATATGAGCCGGGAAGTGTTTTCTGGAAAATAGCCCAGTTGATTGCTGCCCATAAACGGGCGCGTTCAGGGCTTGTGGCTTCTAAAAGGCGATTAATTATGGCGCGGGAAAATGTGCAGCGGTTGCAGTCAAATCTTCCAGCCAATGATCCTGCTTATATGGCAAAGCGTTTTGGAGTTGTGATTGAAGGGGTGAAACTGGATGCTGAAATAAAAGCCGTGTCAGCTTCAATTCGTCAGTTAGATGCCAATTTATCAAAGCTATCTTTATTAACCACGCCGCGATCGTAATTTTATTTCATCGAATCATTTCGGCTTAGTTATAGTTATAAATCTTATCTGCGGAAGAAAACCAAAACAAATGAAACAACCACAACGGCCTGAAAAGGGCAAAGTCATAGCTGCTTTAGCTGGTGCCAGATTTGCAATGTTTGCGATTGTGATTTTCAGTTTCTTTGTCAATATTCTGATGTTAACCGGTCCTTTGTTCATGTTGCAGATTTATGACCGTGTTATCACATCGGGGAGTATTCCAACTCTTATTGGATTGGCTATTCTTGCGGTGCTTTTATATAGCCTGTTTGGGTTTTTGGATTTTATTCGCGGACGTTTGCTGGTTCGTATTGGCCGGCTTTTAGAGGAAAATCTTTCCGATAAAGTTTTTTATGCGATGAGCTATCATGCCATGCGGCGCTCGGATAATGTTGGGATCAGACCGGCAAAAGATCTGGCGAGTTTGCGAACGTTTTTATCTGGCCCCGGGGTATTTGCCTTTTTGGATTTGCCTTGGGTGCCAATCTATCTTTTTGTGATTTTTCTACTGCACTTTTACCTTGGTATTGCCGCTTTAATTGCGGTTGCCTTATTAACTGTACTGATGATCATAAACAGTGTTGTGACCAATGCGCATCTTAATAAAGGTCAAATTGCAGCGCTTAAAGCAGATGAAATGAATCAGGAAGCATTGCGCAATTTTGAAGTTGCCCATGTGATGGGTATGCGCGGGCATCTTCGTGACCGTTGGCGCTCGAAACTGTTTGAAGGTATGGACAGTCAAACTATAGCGTCTGACCGCGGGGGTGTTGTGGGTAGCATTTCCAAAACCCTGCGATTGATTTTTCAATCAGGGATTTTGGGGCTTGGCGCTTATTTAGCGGTTAAGCAGGAGATTTCTCCGGGAACGATGATTGCGGCATCAATTATTTTAGCACGTGCTTTGGCACCGGTTGAGCAGGTTGTTGCGCATTGGCGGGCGGCTGTTGGTGCATGGAAAGGCTGGGGGCGTTTAGATGATGTGCTGGCAAAAACACCGCCACCTCCAGAAAATATGGAACTGCCTGCCCCAACGGGTCATTTGACTGTCGATGGTCTGGCTGCTTTTGCGCCGGGCAATCCACAACCCATTGTACGTAATGTAACGATGGATTTACAACCAGGCGCCGGTTTGGGCATTATCGGGCCAACGGGGGCGGGTAAAACCACCTTGGCGCGCGCGTTGATTGGTAGCTGGCCACATTTGCGCGGCGAAGTTCGTATTGATGGCGCCACGCTGGATCAGTGGGATCCTGATCAGTTGGGTAAATATTTTGGTTATTTGTCTCAGGATGTGGAGTTGTTTGACGGCACAATTGGTCAAAATATATCTCGATTTGACCCGCAGGCTGAACCTTCGGGCATTGTGGAGGCTGCGCAAGCTGCTGTTGTGCATGAGTTGGTTTTAAAGTTCCCTGATGGATATAATACGATTATTGGTGAAAAAGGGGTTCGTCTTTCGGCCGGGCAACGCCAACGCATCGGGTTGGCAAGAGCGCTTTACGGAAATCCCCGGGTGATCGTTCTTGATGAACCAAATGCTAATCTGGATGCACAGGGCGAAGCTGCGTTGGTGAAGGCTATTATTGAAGCCCGCAGGCGTGGCAGTATTGTGATTATTGTGGCGCACCGGCCAAGTGCTATCTCGGCTTTAGATAGTTTGATGGTTCTTAAAGATGGTCAGCCGATTGCCTTTGGCCCCAAGGATGAAGTGCTGCAAAAGGTCCTGGCCAAACCAAAAGGGGGCGCGCGGACATGAAGAAAATAAGCACACATAAATCGATGCGAAATCTTTTGCTGGCCGGTTTTTTCGGGTTGATTATAGTGGCTGGTGCAATCGGTCTATGGGCTCTCAATACCAGTATTCAGGGGGCGATTATTGCCTCTGGTATTACAAGAGTTGAATCACATTCAAAGAAAATCCAACACCGTGAAGGCGGTATTGTTTCCAGGATATATGTCAAGGACGGTGATAAAGTTAATGCTGGCGATTTGCTTGTTCAGCTTGATGAGACTGAAATCAAAGCCAGTCTTGGTATTATTGACGGTAATTTGAGGGAACTTGAAGCTTTGGCAGCTCGATTGCGGGCTTTGCGTGATGGTGATGAGTCGATTGTATTTCCTCAATTCCTGTTGGCGCAAGAAAATCAATCGGCGGTTAAAAACTTATTGGCAGGTGAGCGAAAACTGCTGAAAGTTCAACAGGCATCGCAAAAGGGGCGTCGGGCGCAACTTGTTAAAAGAGTTTCTCAGTTAAGAGAGCAGATTGATGGGTTTAAATCGCAAGCGGCCGCACGTGACACCCAGATGCAATTGATCAGCAAAGAGCTTCTTAATCTGGAAAAACTATTTAAAAAGGGTTTGGTTCCGGCTTCGCGCGTATTGGCTTTGCGGCGGGACAAGTCATCGCTTGATGGTCAAAAAGGTGGTCTGGTTGCGCAAATTGCTCAAGCAAAAGCCAAAATTGCAGAAACAGAATTGCAGATTATTCAGTTGGATGATGATGGGCGAACAAAAGTATTAAGTGAATTACGTGATACCTCGGCCAAACTTACCGAAGCACGTGAACGGCGCATCGCCATTGCGGCACGATTAAAACGGATGGTCATTCGCGCCCCACAAGCCGGCTTTGTGCATCAATTAAATCTTCATACTATTGGCGGTGTTGTTGCACCGGGTGAAACGGTGATGCTGATTGTACCCAGTTTGGATAGCTTGATTATTGAAGCACGAATTTTGCCTAAAGATATTGATCAGGTTAGCATTGGGCAAAAAGCAAATGTGCGCTTTCCTTCTTTTGATCATCGTAAAACACCTCAGGTTGAAGCCAGTGTGTCATTTTTATCGGCTGATCTGACCCAGCCTCCAAACAATATGCCGCCTTATTTTGCGGTGAAATTAAAACTGGGCAAGGGGGCGATTAAAAAACTTGGAGACAATAAATTGATCCCAGGTATGCCGGCTGAAGTCTTTATTCAAACGCGTGCGCGTACACCCTTTAGTTATTTAATCCAGCCCCTGCGTGACCAAATTGCCCGGGCGTTTCGCGAAAATTGAGCGCGAACTGGTTTGTTTTGTTTTTGAATTGCGATAGATGCGGCAATCTTCTTGACAATTTGGCCGGTATTGGCCTATATGCGCACAAACTGTGGGTGCAATAGGTTTGTATCTGCCAAATTTCGCTGTTTTGCGGTTGGTTTTGAAGTTCACAATATGTGGCACCGTACGACGCGGCTTAAAACAAAAGGAATGAACATATGTATGCAGTCGTTAAGACTGGTGGCAAGCAGTACCGCGTTGCCGTCGATGAAAGAATTACCGTAGAACGTCTTGAGGGTGAAGTTGGCGATATGCTGACCCTTGAAGATGTGCTGATGGTTGGTGAAGGCGAAGCTGTTGAAGTTGGCGCCCCGTTTGTTGAAGGTGCAAGTGTTGCAGCCGAATTGGTTGAACAGTCCCGCGGCAAGAAAATCATCATTTTCAAAAAGAAACGCCGTAAGCATTATCGTCGTCGTAATGGCCATCGCCAGGACTTGACTGTTTTGCGTATTCGCGAAATTTTAACAGGTGGCAAAAAAGCTTCTAAAGCAGCAGCAAAACCAAAAGCTGCGGCAAAGCCTAAAGCTGAAGCCAAACCTGCGTCTGAGAAAAAAGCAGCGCCTAAAGCTGCCGCAAAAGCTGATGTACCTGCTGGTGCGTTGTTTGCAAAACCTGCAGGTGAAGCAGACGATCTTAAAAAGATTTCAGGTGTTGGCCCTGTTCTTGAGAAAAAACTCAATGATCTTGGCATTTATACATTTGCGCAAGTTGCCGCCTTTACAAAAGATGACATTGCAAATGTTGACAATGCATTGTCATTTAAAGGTCGTATCGAACGTGATAATTGGTTGTCACAAGCTGCTGAATTGGCCAAAGGCTAAGATCAATAGTTCGCATTCATTTGCTGCAAGTTGATTGTAGCGTTTATTTATTGTACTAAACGGAAAGCGTTTAGAAAAATTTGAAGGATAACACCTCATGGCTCACAAAAAAGCAGGCGGCTCATCCCGTAACGGTCGCGACTCAGCCGGTCGCCGCCTTGGTGTAAAGAAATATGGTGGCGAGCATGTCATTTCCGGTAATATCATCATTCGTCAACGCGGTACCAAGTGGCACCCGGGTGATAATGTTGGCATGGGTAAAGATCACACAATCTTTTCTGTGATTACCGGCAATGTAAAATTCAATAAAAAAGCAGGCGGTCGCACTTATGTATCAGTGATCCCGGCAGAAGCTGCTGAATAACGGCGCTTTTTTCGCCGGACCTGACCCGGTGGAAGATGATAAAAACTCGATAATTTCCAAAGGGAGACGGTTTGCCGGCTCCCTTTTTTAGTTTTAAGAATATGTAATGATATGGGTAAGTTATTAGAAACACAACGATTGACATTAGTGCCGCCGCATCGCGATCATGCGCAGATGATGGCGCTGATGGCAAATGATCGATTGATCGCTGATAATTTAGCCACCATGCCTCATCCTTATAGCTTAGAAG
>JALWJW010000377.1 GCA_026996935.1 Hyphomicrobiales bacterium | reverse complement strand
GTCTTGAAGAATTGTACCGCTATTATAGCAACCAGCAAAGGGAGGGTTTGTAATGTACATCCTGACCATCGCGCGCTTGGAACTATTATTGGCGCGGCGCAATATGTGGGTTGCAACATCCGTTATTCTAATGGGATTGTTCACCACAGTCTTAACCCTTGCAGGTGGAGCACCAACAGGAACGCTGGGGGTTGATCCATTAATCATCGCCGTCAGCTCAATTACAACCTTATCAGTATATCTGATTCCATTGATTGGCTTGCTGCTTTCATTTGATGCAATCTCAGGTGAAACAGAGCGAGGAACATTAGCCCTTGGTCTGACTTACCCCATATCTCGGGGTGAAATTTTATTAGGCAAATTTATTGCCCACACCTGTGTGCTGGGATTTGCCATCGCCATTGGCTTATGTCTGACAGCAGGCTTAACTATTTGGCAGCATGGTATAGGTGGCTTATCGTTTACTCCCCTAATTAAATTATTTGCAACTTCACTCGCATTAGGTGCCGCATTTTTAGGCATAGGTTATCTGGTATCGAGCCTTGTTCGTCAAACTGGCGTAGCCTCGGGTATTGTAATTATCATTTGGCTGGTTTGTGTCGTTTTATATGACCTTGGCCTGCTGGGCGCGCTGGTGGCCGACAACGGCGGTTACTTCACCAAATCAATTTTCCCATGGTTGCTGGTGGCCAATCCTGCCGACGCATTCCGATTAATAAATATGCCAGATGTCTCGGTATCTGTTTTAGCTTCTGGCATAGGAGCAACTTCTGGCGCAACTGGAATAACCGAGCAACTGCTCTCATTATTGTTGTGGCCTGTACTGGCATTATTTGCCGCTTGGACCGCTTTTAAAAGGCTAGAACCATGAAATACATAACACCCATTATCATCTTGCTTCTCCTTACAGGATGTAAACAGAAACAAACAGTACAACGATTACCTGATCCAGTCGTTTTGACCAAACAAGCTGCTGGACACTATTGCCAAATGGAAATTCTTGAACACCAGGGCCCAAAAGCACAAGTGCATTTAGAAGGTATGCTGGCTCCACTGTGGTTCTCACAAGTTCGAGATGGCTTGGCATACATTAAGTCACCCGAAAGGGATGGCAAAGTTCTTGTCCTTTATGTCAATGATATGGGCCGTGCCATCAGTTGGACGCAACCTGGTGAGAAAAATTGGATCAAAGCCAAAGATGCATATTTTGTTGTCGGATCAAATGCGATAGGCGGCATGGGCGCTCCTGAAGTTGTGCCTTTTTCCAGCCAGAACGATGCAAAAAAGTTTGCCAGTGAGCGTGGAGGTAAAGTTATGCGCCTTGATAAAATTCCAATGGATGCAGTTCTTGCACCAATAAAATTAAGTTCCAATATTTTGGAGACAGTTAAATGATTAGCCGTAGACGTGTTTTAACAATTTTAGCTGGCGTGGCATCTCTGCCTGCATTGGGTTTAGAAGCCCAGGAAAACACCGCCAGTTGGAGCGGAGTTGCCTTAGGTGCCAAAGTCCAGATTGTACTGGACCATCCAAATGCAAAGCAATTAATAGCAAAGGCTGTCGATGAAATTCACCGTCTTGAAGCTATTTTCAGCCTATACAAACCTAACAGCCAATTATCACATTTAAACCGTGATGGTGTATTGATAGCACCAGCTTTAGACATGATTGAATTATTTTCAATTTGCACGCAATTGCACGCACGTACCAAAGGTGCTTTTGATCCAACCGTTCAAACTTTATGGACGCTTTATGCTCAACAAATAAGCGCAGGTACAACACCAACCGCTCAACAAATCACGCAAGCTTTAACAATAACAGGCTGGCAACATGTAAATTACGCTGCCGATAAAATATCATTCAGCCAGCCTGATGTAAAAATCACCTTAAATGGCATTGCCCAAGGCTTTATCGCCGATAAAATCACCAACCTTTTCAGACGCGAAGGTATAAAAAACGCATTGATAAACACGGGTGAAATTTCAGCTATAGGCAACGCGCCAAATGGTCAAGCATGGCCAGTAAAACTGGGCCACAAAGACGGGCAAAGCCTGCCACTTAGCAATATGTCCATTGCAACATCGTCACCATTGGGCACAACTTTTAATACAGAAAAACCAACTGGCAAATCAACAGGCCACATTATTGACCCACGCGATGGACATCCAAAAAACCTGTGGTCACAAATCAGCGTTATAACTCAAAGCGCGGCGCAAGCTGATGGACTATCAACAGCATTTTGCCTGATGAGCAAACCTGAGATAACCGCAATAAAGGAACATGAACAAGTAGTAATTAAGCTAAAGTCCCAGGTTTAGCCCGCCCCCGTGAAGCGCAGCCGAAGGCGATAGCATGAACGAAGCAAGGGTGCGCTGAGATTCAGGAACCTCGAACACAAAGTAGTTTCAAATCTGACTAGCATAGCCAATAGAAGATTTT
>JALWJW010000376.1 GCA_026996935.1 Hyphomicrobiales bacterium | reverse complement strand
GGCCAATATGGTGACATTACCACTCGCGCGGTTGTGCCCGCAGACACTATTTACAATGCCAGCATCAATGCACGAGAAGATGGCGTTGTTTCAGGCGTTCAATTGGCTGAAATAGCTTTTCATCTGGTTGACCCCAAGCTTGAGGTCATCAGCCTTTTATCAGATGGCAGCCCTTGTAAAGCTGGCGATACCATCATGCAGATCAATGGCAATGCGGGGTCAATTCTTTCAGGCGAACGGATTGCCTTAAATTTTATGGGTCGCTTATCAGGGATTGCTACTCTTACCGCTGGTTTTGTTGCAGAAACCAAAGGGACACACACCCGCATAACCTGCACACGCAAAACCACGCCGGGCTTGCGCGCTGTTGAAAAACAAGCGGTATTACATGGTGGCGGGTTTAATCATCGGTTTGGATTAAGTGATGCGATTTTGATTAAAGACAACCATATTGCAGCAGCAGGCGGTATTGCTCAAGTGCTTCAAGCGGCAAAAGCTGTTGCCTCTCACATGGTACGCATTGAGATTGAAGTCGATAACCTTGACCAGTTAGAACAGGTTCTTAAAACGGGTGGTGCCGATGTGGTGTTGCTTGATAATATGGACACCCCTACCCTTAAAAAAGCCGTTGCAATGGCTGATGGGAATATTGTTACCGAAGCATCGGGTAATATGAAGCTTGAACGTATTGGCGAAGTTTGCACAACTGGCGTTGATTATATTTCATCGGGCGCTCTGACACATTCAGTTTCCACGCTAGATTTTGGCTTGGATTTTTAAACAGGCTCAATCGTCGATAAAATAATAGCCAATGCCGTGAACGGTTTTAATATGATGTTGTTCACCTTTTACCGGTTCAATTTTTTTGCGCAGCCGCATGATATGCACATCAATGGCGCGGTCGCCCACGATAAAATCTCGCCCGCGCACATAATCAAGAAGCTGGTCACGGCTTAAAACTGTTTTGGGATGCTCCAGCAAAGCTTTTAGCAAATCGAATTCCATACTGGTTAATCCAGCATCAGTTCCTTGTTTTTTGTTTTTAAGTGTTCGCGCGCCAATGTCCATTATCCAGTCTCCAAACTCTAGCGTATCGCGGGTTTGATGTCCGCTAGACTGTTCAACTACTGACCGGCGCAAAATGGTTCTAATCCGGGCAACAAGCTCGCGCGGTTCAAATGGCTTGGTGACATAATCATCAGCGCCAAACTCAAGGCCATAAATACGATCAAAACTATCATTGCGCACACTAAGCACAATGATCGGCATTGAAGATGTTTTTCGTATCTCTCTTGTAAGCTCAAACCCATCTGCATCGGGCAATCCGACATCCAATACACACAGGTCAATTTTTTCACGCGCCAAAACATCCCGCATTTCTTGGCCCGTTGTCGCGCAAACCGGAACGAATTCCTGTTTTTCCAAATACCGAGAAAGAAAGGAGATGATTTGAGGATCATCATCTACGATGAGAATCTTTTCTCTTTTTTTCATGCCTTACTTATAAAGCCAATGAAAGTTTGACAGCTTGAACTAAATCAATTCCTCACGAAAAAATACCGTTACTATCTCAGACCTACTTTATTTAGGATTGATGATGAACAGCCTATCAAACAAAAACCGATTACCGCTTCGATTTGTTTTGTCCGGGTTGGCTGCTGCTGTTTTACTTGTCTCTACCGTGCTTGTCGGGCTTTATCTTGGCATTCAGACCCAAAATCGATTTCACAATATTGATACCAGTTGGCAAACTTATGCTAAACAAGCAGCGGTTCGTGAAGAACTGCTAAGTCGAATTCGGGCTTATCTGGGGTATGGTGGTATCATCCATAATTTTAAAAATTATGTCCTGAGAAAAGACGCCCGATATCTCAAAAAGTTACGCATTCAACTCAAAAATTTTCATCAGACAATCGCCGAGTATAAAAAAACCGATGCCACTCCCTTTGAATTAAATCAACTCAGGCTCATCCAGCACACCATTGCCCAGTATGAGAAAAAGATACCAATTACTATTCAGGCCACCAAAGAAAACTGGCCACCAACGAAAACGGACCTTTATGTTAAAGTTGACGATACCCGCGCAATCAAGGCAATTACCACTTTAGATGATTTTTTAAAAGATAAAGAACAACAAGCCATTCACTCAATTTCCAGTGCGGTGAAAGAAGGCAACGAACTGGTTAAAATCGGCTTTCTTTTTGCCGGGGTGCTCGCTGTTGTTGCCCTGATTTTGTATGCTATGTTTTTTCAACTCCTAAAAGAGTTGAGGCAATCAATTTCCAAGCTATCTGATGAATTAGACGAACGGCGTGCTGCTGAGCTTTTGGCAAAGAAATTTCGCCGCGCTGTAGATCAAAGCCCCGCTACTATATTAATCACAAACACCAAGCGTGAAATTGAATATGTAAACCAGAAATTCTGTGAACTTACAGGTTATGAACCC
>JALWJW010000375.1 GCA_026996935.1 Hyphomicrobiales bacterium | reverse complement strand
CATAAACCGCATTGCGAATAATCGATTTTTGCGTAGTAAAGTCAGGTGACGCGTTCACCGCCGCATCACTAATCAGTAACGGTTTGTCTCCGCCCCCCTTAATGCCTTCAAAAGTGATGGAAAATATATGGGTCAAACGCTCTTTGGTCCGCAAACCTGCTTCTTTGTTTAGGATTGCTTTTAGGTAGGTGTCAGAATGGATTTGCCCTTTCATCAGCATATCCAGCTCACCACGCCCCGCCGCCATGGCCGCCAAATGCCCCGCCTCATATTCATCCCCCGCAGGGACAATTTCAAACTTTGAAATATCCCACTCAAGATCATCGGCACAGGCGCTAATATCGTCTTTATCGCCATAAAACACCGGTACCAAAAGCTCAGCTTCAAACGCCCGTTTGACACTTTGAATAACAACATCCTTGCCCGCCCCGACAATACCCACCTTTTCAGGTGGCTTATTATCGGCAACAGCTAACAGGGAAGGCGGAATTTGAGGATCAGGAATAATATACATACTTAATAAGGTAGCGTGATTCTAAAGCGTTGTCTTGTGATTTGAAAATCGTAAATGATGCGATGATATAAAGCAGAACAAAAAAAGTGGCAAACTCGTACAGTCGAATAAATTCTGTTTGGAGTGATTGCGGTTTTAAGCCTTTCGCTGCCTAAAGCCTGACTTTGGTTCAGGTGTTGAAGCAGATGAAAGTGTTGATATTACAGCGGTTGGTTTGACCGTTGAATAACGGTTTTGAGGCTTGGCAGGTTGATGTTGACCGGTGTGTATTTTTGCTGTTTCAGGCTGCATGTGGTTTGGCACTTTTTCCGTTTGCTTGATTCCATTGTTTATATCGGTAAGTTGCCTTAATACTAAGGCCTGTTGGTTGTATGCTTGAGCATGGGCGATGAATTCTTTTGCTGATACATTGGAGGTAGCAACATTGATTGTGTAGCCACCAATGCCAAAAATGCGCCCTACAATGTATTCAAACCGTTTGAAAAGTTTGACTGATCTTTTTGACGGTGAGCCTTTTTTCAAATTGAATATGATAAACTTAACTCTGTAGTTTTTCTGGATTGCCATATTTTCAATATCTGCCCACGGTATTATTTTGGCGCTCACATTGGGCACATAAAGCCCTTCAAGGCTGATTTGTGCGCGTAAAGACTTACTGAAAATAACAGCGAAAAATGTCAAAACTGATAGAGTTGCAAAAATGTAGAAGGCAAAAGTAACCCTACCATCAGAAAAAGACACCATTTCAAATGGATCAAAAGTTTTGAGGTAATACAAGGCGAATGCACCAACCGTTGCAAAGATAAACAATAACAAAATTTTCCACCGATTAGCCGTCACCGTCATCAAACTGTCCTTAGTCGTGCAACACGTTAGTGTTTAAGTATGGCACATTGTTTTGAAGGGCAGGTTAAAAGGCAGGTTTATTTTGAAATGTTATAATTAAGCAAAGTGCATCAACCACTAAACCCAAAACACGATAGCTTTAATGAACATTCTGGCTCGGGGTTACATGCCTCGGCCAGCTAGGTTGCTAAAGCGCGTCTCCACCCTCCGGCGTCATACCAACGAAAGTTGGTATCCAATACGCAAGAATGTCTATACCTGAAAACTGGTTAATGGATTCCAGCTTTCGCTGGAATGACAGGGGTGATGAGGTAAGTTAGGCCAACCAAGCTCCCCCTCACCATAACCGTAGTCAGTAAACCCACTTTCCAAATTTACCACCATCACGCTAAAAGCATGATCGTTTCTAAGGACATTTTGAACAGGGTTGTAAGTCCACTCAATCAAGATTAGGTTCACTACTATGGTGAATAATAATGAGAAATGGTGAGAATGATTGGCTTTGAAAAGATAAAGTATTCTGAGTTAAATGCGCGGCAAAAGGAAAATTTTAACTTTCAAAAAGTTGCTGCGAAGCTGGCGGACTATGGGTTTAATTGCTTACGTTTGACCGATGATTGGCAAGGGGCAGATTTTATTGCTTGCCATATACAAGGGAACGACTTTTTAAAGGTCCAATTAAAGGGAAGATTTACTATTAATTCTAAGTACAGAGGCAAGGAAATCTATATAGCCTTTCTAGATGGGGATGATTGTTATTTTTTTCCACATGATGAGGTCCTCGCGAATGTATTAGAAAAAGGAATAATTAATAATTCAGAGTCTTGGAAAGTTAAGGGGGGCTATTCATGGCCAAACTTATCTGGTTGGGCAAAAGATATGCTGGGCAAGTATCAAGTATGACCCCAACAAAAAAGGGCGAAGCCTTTCAGCCCCGCCCCACAATCCACTTAAGCTCTTTCTACTCAACTCCCAGCTTGCTCCTTCATATCTCCCGCATCAATGCCTGCCACTTCAACAGGGGCCGTCATGGCATCGCGGCGGAATGGTTCGCCGAGTTCTTGGTTTAGGATAACTTCAATAAAGGTC
>JALWJW010000374.1 GCA_026996935.1 Hyphomicrobiales bacterium | reverse complement strand
ATTCAAGAGCGCCTGGCCCAATTTATCGGCCCCCACATCACCTGCAGCATTGGTTTTGCCGCCAACCGTCAACTGGCAAAAATTGCCGGCAAACAAAACAAACCCAACGGCATTACAGTCTGGCACCCCGATATAATGCCCTCCCCACTTTATCCCATTGCCTTTGATGATATTCCCGGCATTGGTTCACGCATGCAAAAACGGCTCTACCGCTTAGGCATCACCACCATGCAATCTTTATTGGCAACCGCGCCAAAACAAATGCGTAAAATCTGGAACAATGTCACGGGCGAGCGATTATGGTACGCACTGCATGGCTATGACATTCAAGCCCCTGAAAGTACACGCGGCATGTTTGGCCACGGGCGGGTTTTACCACCTGAAAGCCGTACCCTGCCACAAGCCAAAGAAATCGCCCGCCTATTGCTGATTAAAGCGGGCCGACGTTTACGCCGTGAAGAATATTATGCCTCAACCTTTTGGTTGTATTTGTCCGTGCGCGATGGATCATGGTCCAACAGTTTAAGCTTGCCCATGGTCAATGACGACAAAGCCATATTAACCGCGCTTGAAACCTTATGGTCGCGCGCCGCACATGACCTGCCCCAACGCATCACCATTTATCGTGTCCATGTCACCCTGCTTGATTTATCCAGCGCCAAACATCGTCAAATCGACATGCTGTTAAACGATGATACAGAGCGCAAAAAATGGGAAGCGGTGACCAAAGCAATGGACCTGCTTAATTCAAAATACAGCCGTACCGCTGTTTCACTGGGTCTATGGAACCCGCCAAAGGGTGGAAATGTTGGCGGTAAAATAAGCTACACCCGCATTCCCAGTGCCGATGATTTTTGGTGAGCAAAACAATGAACTGGAAGCACGAACTACAATTGCGCGATCTAGAACCAGATCAGCGCCTTGAAATGACCTGCAAGATTTGCGGCCACGTTCATTATCGCTATGCCCGCGAACTGCAAAACCATAATGAATTACTATTTGCCTGGCTTGATGAATTAGAACGCGATGAATGTTGCCATAAACGCGGATGCCATGGGAAAATCCGTATCGCCCTTTGTCATAACCACACAACCAATGGCTTTATTGGTGGCATGGCATAAGCAAAAACCCCGCAGAGTTCCATCACCTGCGGGGTTTTCTTTCAAAGCCTTTGAGTGGCTTATAAATACGTTACTTTATAAATATAACCAGAGCGCGCTTTAACACGTAAGCGATACCAGATACCACCGCGTTTTGCATGGAATGTGTAACGTGAGCCAGAACAATCAACAGCACGAATTTTGTAATATCCATGATTACGGATCGTGCGGCGTGCCATCCGGCAATAAGAAACGCGAGGCACATAAACAGGTGCAGGCACATAAGCTGGTCCATAATATCCCGGCGCATACACCCCTGGAAGACCAAGGTTAATACCAATATTGACCCCTGCTTCAGCTTTTTGAACAGGTTGGAATGCAGTGGTTGCAGCAATTAAAGCGGCAGCAGCAAAAAGAGTTTTCTTTAACATGGGTGTATCCTCCAAGATATAGTCAGTTTTAATTTTGTCGGCTAAATAATTTGCCGTTATCAACGATGGATACACATTGCCAAATCCAGCCTGAACGAAACCTGATTGCCCCGTTCATAAACCGTTCATCTAATAAAAATTGCACTTAAATATTTGAAAGTACACAATAAATAAAACAGAATTATTGCACTTTTTTCACAAGTTTAAAGATACCTTGCGCGGCTGCCTGACTAACATAGGTGGCATTTTTGCCCCACCCTTGGTTAAGTGAGCCTGCTGGTACGTTATTGGCCTGACGCACTGTTCCAAGCACTTTACCATCTGGTGTGCGCACCGTCCAAGCCAAGGCAACCTTTTGCTGCGAACCATTAGGGCGAGAAAGTTTCACCTTACCCGTAACGGTTAAAGCATTACGCGCAGGACGTGTAAGAACAGGCCAACCTGCTTTTTTCATTACCTTGCGCATCGCCATTAACAACTCAGCATTACCACGCCCAGGCGATCCCGTCACAGCGGTCATTGCCACGGCATTGATTTTGGTTTTGGCTCGAACTGGTTTTCGCGGTTGCGGATTGCGCACAACAGGCACAGGGCGCTGAACAGCCGCGGTTCGCGCCGATGCTACACGCCTAGATTGATCCGTTGTTTGCGGTGTGGTTAGAGTCTCGCGCACTTGCCGCGTTGGCAAAACAGGTGGCGGCGCATTGGCAAATCCTGCCCTTGGCGGCGTTCCATAAGGCGGGGCCGCGCTCCCAGGTCCATAAAGCGTTTCATAATCAATTTCTTTTCCCGCATTAGGACCAGCCTTGGCCAAACTCCCGGGCGGTGGCAAACCAGACAAACGCGTTGCAAATCCAAGAGCACTTAACCGGGTAGACAAGCTTTCTGCTGTAAAGCCAGCAATACGGCGCAACAAATCAGG
>JALWJW010000373.1 GCA_026996935.1 Hyphomicrobiales bacterium | reverse complement strand
CTTTCAGATCTGACAATTGGACAAATGTTTGCAGTGTTTGGCTATTTATGGTTTTTAATGAACCCCGTGCAAGATGTGCTCAACATAAATTATGCCTGGTTTGGGGCTAAGGCCGCCTTAAACCGGATTAACACGCTGGCACAACTTAAAGAAGAACCTCATTATCCTCATGAAGTAAATCCATTTGACGATAAACATACCGTCAGTGTTTGTGCCCAAAATATCACTTTTGCTTATGGTAACAAACGTCCTGTATTAAAAGATGTAAACCTTACCATTCCTGCTGGCAAAAAAATTGCCTTGGTTGGTGCCAGTGGTGGTGGAAAATCAACCTTCGTACAAGTTTTACTCGGTCTATACCAACCACAAAAAGGCACCATTTATTTTGAAGGGGAACCTGTAACCCGTATTGGTTTGGATATCGTACGTGAAAATGTCGCCACTGTATTACAGCAGCCCGCCTTATTCAACGATACAATTCGCATGAACTTAACGCTAGGGCAAGACATTGAAGATGAAAAACTCTGGTATGCTTTAGAAATAGCCCAACTCAAAAACACCGTAGAGGAACTGGAGAATAAGTTAGATACCGTTGTTGGCCGGCAAGGTGTAAGACTATCGGGTGGTCAGCGTCAACGCCTCGCCATAGCTCGCATGATATTAAGCGAACCTAAAGTCGTTATTTTAGATGAAGCCACCTCCTCACTTGATACCGAAACCGAAAGAAAGTTACACCATGCTTTAAGCCAGTTTCTAAAGGATCGAACCACGCTTATTATCGCCCATCGCTTAAGTGCCGTTAGGCAAGCTGACCATATTTTTGTGTTTGATGGTGGCCATATCATCGAGCAAGGAAAACATGAAGACCTCTTAGAAAACAATGGAATCTATAAGCAGTTGTACGGAGAATAATCATGGAAAAGGAACAAACTTATCAGGGAAGTTGCCATTGTGGTGCTGTCAGTTTTACGGCGAAGATGAATCTAACAAACATTACCCAGTGCAACTGCTCAATTTGCCATAAAAAAGGAGCACTTCACCATCGAATTTTGATGGATAAATTCACACTCCTTTCAGGAGAAAAAGATCTAACGCTCTATCAGTTTGGAAGCAAAGAAGCCAAACACCTTTTTTGTAGACATTGTGGTATTCATGCCTTTAGCCATCCAAGATTTGACCCAACAATGATAAGCATCAATATTCGAAGCCTGGATGATTTTGACAGCGATACGGCAGATTACCAACTACGTTTGTTTGATGGGAAGAATTGGGAGCAAGCCGCCAAGGAAATCCGAAATAAACCTTGAAAAGGCCAGACTGATCCCAATCATTCTCTTCATCGTCACCGTATAAACATTGCGGTAATCATAAACTCGGAACAAAACAATGAAACAATATCGAGGCACAACCATATTATCCGTTCGCAGAAACGGTAAAGTAGTCATCGGAGGGGATGGTCAAGTTTCCCTTGGTAACACCATCATGAAAGGCAATGCCCGCAAAGTCCGTCGCCTTTACAATGACCAGGTAATCGCAGGTTTTGCCGGTGGCACCGCCGATGCATTCACTCTCTTTGAAAAATTCGAAGCCAAGTTACATGAACATAATGGCAACTTAACCCGCGCCGCCATTGAGCTAGCTAAAGACTGGCGCACCGACCGTGGTATGCGCCAACTAGAAGCCTTGCTCGCTGTCGCTGATAAAGAAACATCGTTAATCATTACCGGAAATGGTGATGTCATCGACCCAGAAGACAACCTGATTGCGATTGGCTCAGGTGGGCCATATGCACAATCTGCGGCACGCGCCTTACTTGATAACACAGACTTATCCGCACGAGAAATTGTCGAAAAAGGCTTAAGTATTGCGGGTGATATTTGTATTTATACAAATCAAAATCGAACGATCGAAGAACTGTAACTTACCAAAAACATGTAAAAAACCGGGGGGTGTGTTTTAAACACCCTTCTAGACAAAGTAGAGAAATATTATGTCAATGACCCCAAGAGAAATTGTCCAGGAGCTGGATAAACACGTTGTCGGACAAAGCGATGCTAAACGTGCTGTCGCAATTGCACTTCGCAACCGTTGGCGCAGACAACAGCTTGACGCCAACTTACGCCAGGAAGTCACTCCCAAAAATATCCTCATGATCGGTCCAACCGGCGTGGGGAAAACCGAGATTGCCCGTCGTCTTGCAAAACTGGCGAATGCACCCTTTATCAAAGTCGAAGCAACCAAATTTACTGAAGTGGGCTATGTAGGAAAAGAAGTGGATTCAATTATTCGTGACTTAGTGGACGTTGCCGTCAAACTTACCCGCGAGCAAGAAGTTGAAAAGGTAAAGAATCGCGCCGAAGATGCCGCTGAAGATCGCATTCTGGATATTTTGCTACCCCGTCCAACGGCAGGCACGGATGATACAAACTGGTTTGACAATAATCAGCAAGCTAATCCCTCTCAAC
>JALWJW010000372.1 GCA_026996935.1 Hyphomicrobiales bacterium | reverse complement strand
GGCATGTTGATTGTGAAAGATGAGGCAAGCAAAACCCTATCTTTACCCAACACTTATGGCGTTGATGATATTCCTGTTATTTTACAGGAACGAGCCTTTAACCGCGATGGTACATTTATCTATCTTAATTCTATGCATGATCGCATGATGGGCATGAAGGGTAATATTCCCATTACCAATGGCGCGATCACCCCTTATTTTGAGGCAAAAACCAAAAAGGTGCGCTTGCGGATTTTAAACGGTTCCAACGCCAGTTTTTATAACCTTGGGTTTAGCGACAATCGACCTTTCCTACAAATCGGTTCTGATGGCGGGCTGCTTGAAAGCCCTGTTGAAATGACGCGGGTTTATTTAGGGCCGGCCGAACGCGCGGAAATTGTTGTTGATATTAGCGATGGTAAAGAAATATTCCTCATTAGTGATGGTGTTACGCCGGAAAGCTCAGACAGCGGTATGGGCGGCGGTATGGGGCGCGGCATGATGGGCAGAGGTATGATGGGTGGGATGATGGGAGGTAGCGTTTCAAAATTCGCCTTTATGCAAATCAGACCATCAAAAACCTTAAAAGCTTCTCGCGATGTACCAACTCGCCTTGCAACAATTGACCGACTCGACCCTCGTAATGCAGTTAAAACCCGCCGCTTTGAATTTAATATGAGAATGGGGCCGGGTATGATGATGAGCCAGATTACTGGTATCGGCAGCCCCTTTGCCATTAACGGGCGCGCTATGGATATGAAATATATCAATGAAGTGATAAAGCTGGGTGATACGGAGATTTGGGAAATTACAAACCCCTCCCCCTTGCCACACCCGTTCCACGTTCATGATGTTCAATTCCAGATTTTAGACCGTAATGGCAATAAGCCACATGCAGGCGAAAGCGGGTTGAAAGATACTGTTATTGTTAATTCTGGCGAAACAGTGCGCATTATTGCAAAGTTTGAAGATTATGCGGACCCTGAAACTCCGTTTATGTATCACTGCCACATTCTTGAACATGAAGACGCAGGCATGATGGGGCAGTTTACAGTGGTGGCATAAGGAAACAACACAATTTTCTACAATAAATTTACTTTACGGAAATTTATTGTGTGGTATATATAGATGATGAGGTGGTTGTATAAATTGTAGTCACAGGGACTGATATGAAGAACATTTTTGCCTCGTTACCTCTTCAGAAAAACAAATTTGCGATTTTACGCGCCATGGTAATGGGCTTTTGTGTGACCATCGTCGGCGCAAGTGCGAGCGCGCAAGAAAAGCCTGCAGAAATCGGCAAAGCAACCGAAGTTATTAAATCAGTTGATTTATTATCAAATGGGGTTGAAGAAAAAATCTCCATTGGTTCAAAAATTCGCACTGAAGAAACTCTTTTCACTGGCCTTGAAAGCAGCGCCCAGTTTGAGATGGTTGATAAAACCACCTTGGCTATTGGGCCTGATTCAGAACTGGTTTTAGACAAATTTGTTTTTAATCCCGACCCAAATCTGCGCAAGGTTGTTGTCACCCACTTTAAAGGGGCAATGCGATTTTTAACAGGTAAAAACCCATCAAAGACCTATTCTATTCAAACCCCCACAGCGACTATTGGCGTGCGCGGCACCAAGTTTGATGTTCACATTAACGATGATGGTGAAACCATTGTTGGCCTGCTTGAAGGAAGAGTGAACGTTTGTCGCTCTGCCCGTCAGGCCAAACGTACTTCGCAAACAGTTGAGTGTTTGGACCTACAACGACCAGGGCGTTTTCTGGTCGTGCAAAAAAAAGGTAGACTTCGGCGTTACGATAAGTTGCCACCAGCACTTTTAGGCGATGGCGGGTTCCCTCATGCCTTTCCATTTCTTGGAGGGAAATTTCGCCTTAAAGGAAAAATGGCAGCACGATTAAATTTGCGAAATCAAATTCGTAAACGTGCCGGTCTGGCACTAGACAATGGCCCCAAACGTACCCGTAAAGCCAATGCCCCCCAGCGGCGTAAAAAAATAAAAAACCAACGTGATAAAAAACGGGCCAACAACAGGCGCAGAGTACAAAAAACAATTCCTGTTCGCCTTAGGTCACAAAAAATAAGACCGCAACATGCGCGCCCTATTGCCCCGCAAGGCAAACGCCAGCCCGAATATGAGCGGCCTAAAAAGAAAACCCGCATCTTTCCCAAGATACCCATTCAAATTGGTATTGGAGTTTTCCCCGGCAACAAACGGCGGCCCGAAACAGCATACCCTGGTACAGGTCCAACAACAGGTGGACATTCCGGCTTCTTTACGCCCCGCATTCGGATAGACCCGACAATCCGCGTTGCGCCAGGAAAAAATGTCAAACCTCGCGCGCGTAATACAACAGCAAAGCGCAAAGCGACAAATAAACGCCGGAAAACGAAAAAACAACGGCGCAAGGAACGCGAAGCATTTCGTCGTCAAAGACTGAATGAAACACGCCATTAGAGCAAGCTGTCTTAATCTCTGGTCATCTAAGCGGTTTTTCACGCTCGCTGGACTACGTTAGCTTCCGCTTATGGACACCTCAGGCCTGACCTTAATTACACATCAACTTGACTGGTTTTTGTGCAAATGGATACTTGACAATTTTTTCATATTTAGAATTAAAATTTATGTTCACAAATGACATATTCCCTTTATGACCAGCATAACGAACACGTAAAAATACCGTATTTATTGGACCTGCATCAACAACAATCAGATGTTCTTTATATTGTGCACCAAAATCATCCACCAGATATACTGAGCCGTCATAATATTTAAACCGCTCAAATATTGGGGCCAGATTAGGAAGTATCTTTGCGCGCTCTTGTTTAGACCAGTGCTCCGTAATGTCGTAAACCGCTTGTGCCCCACCGGCGCCACCTTCTTTCAAAAGCTTTTTGAGAATGCTGCACGATTGTTCTGCAGCGGTTTTTGCCTGTGCGCCAGACGCTATCATTACAAGTGCCAAAGTGATGCCGCCTGCAAGCCTTACGCCCGATGATAGGGTTTTCATACGTTGTGTTTTCATCTCTCCTCCTCCATCAAAGATGACTTAGCCTACCATTACGTAGGCATTTAGCAATACATACACCTGACAGCTTACCTAATTTGCAACGCGAGGCTTTACCTTTTTACGAATCTCACCCCCCACATTATGACGCGCTCTTTCCAGATCGTGGTCGGATTGAAGCTGTAACCAGAAATCAGCCGCAGTGGAGAAGTAACGCGCCAAGCGCAGCGACAATTCAGCCGTGACAGACGTTTTGCCGTTAATGATGCCATCCACCACTTCATATGATACGCCAATAGAGTCAGCTAAAGTGTTTTGGTCCAGCCCTAAGGGAGATAGGTATTCCTCAGATAAAACCTCACCTACTCGTGGACACAAAAAAACTGGTTCCGGGGCTTTTTGTTGTTGTGGCGGGTGGTATGGGATTTCAGTTTCAAAACCAGCCTTTTTCCATTCCTCCAGGCCGCCTTCCATATGGATGATATCCCGATAGCCTTCATTAATTAGCATTTTTCCGGCTGTTTCAGACCGCTTGCCAACGGCGCAATGCAGCACTACTTTTTTGCCGGGAATGGAGGGGAAAAGTTCTGGGTCAAAAGCTGATAGCGGCAGCAATAGTGCGCCGGGAATATGTTCTTTATCAAACTCTGATGTTTCGCGAACATCAACCAGTACAGCCTGATCGTTTTCAATCCAGTTATTTACGGTGGCAGCGTTTACACTCATAACTATGGTTTCCTTGGCGTTTTGTTTTTGCGCTGTTTTCGTGGTCATGCCTGCAATCCTTGAGGGTTATCACTTATTGATAAATTCAGCATACAATCGTTCGTTATAAAGAACAAGTTAATTATAATATTTCTTCTTTTCGGGTAAAGTGCGAGTTTTCAGGGTGTTTTTAAAGGCCCTTTCAAAATACTCTATGATCTTAAAAAAAACCACGGCAAACAATTCCATGACTTCCTGACATATGCTGACAGGTTTTGACACTCAAACCTGCTATTGTGTTTTCACAATCAACCAAAGGAGGTAAAAATGTCACAAGATTCTCAAACAAACCCTTCCATCATGTCTCATGTATCCATCGGCACGAACGATGTCGCAAAAGCGCTTGCTTTTTATGATGCGGTTTTAGCAACGGTTGGTGCGAAACGTATCTTGCAATTCCCTGATGAAAGCAATCCACAAGCGGTTGCATATGGTCGCGAATACCCAGAATTCTGGGTACATCCGCCACACGATGAAAGTCAGGCCAGTGTTGGCAATGGTACCCATTTTGCTTTTTTTGCCCATAGCAAACAAGAAGTCGATGCTTTTTACAAGGCAGCACTTGAACACGGTGGCAAAGGAGATGGGGAGCCGGGTGGTCGCCCGTTATATGGAGAAGCCTATTATGGTTGCTTTGCTCGTGATCTCGATGGGCATAAAATTGAAGCGACCTATTGGGATATAAGCAAAATGCAGGATCACTCATAAATCTCCCACAACTTTGCAGACAATCTACACATGATACGCCCATTTCAAACAGGCGCATGGTGAATATTCCCGTTGCAACATCAACGACAAGGAAATTTCATCATGCGCCTTTTACTTATTCAACCTCCCCACACCGCTATTGGCAGCCGTATCCCAAAAGAGAACCTGCCGCCGATGGGGTTATTGTCCATCGGCGGCCCGCTTATTGATGGCGGCCACGATGTGCGATTGCTTAATGGCGATTTGGGGCCGATGAGCCTTGATGAGATTTTGGAAAAGGTAAAATATCATTGCGCTGATGCGGTATTGATTGGCCATGCAGGCTCAACCTCGGCTCATCCCACTGCAATGAAAATTGCCGATGCCATACGCGCTCAATTGCCTAAAACTATCATTATTTATGGCGGCGTATTTCCGACATATCATTGGCATGACATTTTAAAACACCCGACATCTATCGATTACATTGTCAAAGGCGAAGGCGAACAAACGGTTTTGAAGCTGGTTGATGCTTTAGAAAAAGGAACAGGCATTGCCAACATAAATGGCATTGCCTATCGCCAGGATGATGTGGCAATTGAAACGCCCCCTGCCCCAATGATAAAAAATCTCGATAGCTTTCGCACCGCCTGGGAGCTGATTGACCATAAGGATTATTCCTATTGGGGTGGCAAGCGGGCGGTGATTATGCAGTTTTCGCGTGGTTGTCCGCATTTGTGCACCTATTGCGGCCAGCGTGGGTTTTGGACCAAATGGCGACATCGCAACCCAGTGAAATTTGCCGCCGAGATTGCCCGTCTCTATCGCGAAGAAGGTGTTGAACTGGTCAATCTGGCCGATGAAAATCCGACATCTTCGCGCCGCGCATGGCGTGACTTTCTTGATGCGATGATTAAAGAAAACGTGCCCGTTACCATTATTGGTTCAACACGGGCTGGTGACATTGTTCGCGATCATGATATTTTGCATCTATATAAACAGGCTGGTGTTTTGCGGTTTCTATTGGGTATGGAAAACACCGATGAAGCAACGCTTAAAGCAATTAAAAAGGGCAGCACCTCGGCCGTTGATCGTCATGCTATTCAGCTTTTACGCCAGCACGATATTATTTCGTTATGCACATGGGTTGTTGGATTTGAAGAAGAAACTGATGCTGATTACTGGCATTTGTTTAAGCAACTTTGCACCTATGACCCTGACCAGATCGTTTCAATGTTTGCCACACCCCATCGTTGGACACCGTTTTATCAGGACAATAAGCACCGCCGAATTCTGGTCGATGATTTGCGCAAATGGGATTACAAACATCAGGTCATGGCGGTTTCAAACGTGCCGCGCTGGCGAGTGTTTATGTGGACCAAGCTGATTGAAGTTATGGTGCAAACCAGACCGCGATCTTTATGGCGGGTGATTGCCCACCGCGATGCAAAGGTGCGTGAAGGTATGCGCTGGTATACACGCATTGGGCGGCGGGTTTGGTTCCATGAAATATTTGACTTTATGTTCGGCACCAAAGTCTTAAAGTTTAAGAAAACCCTGCAACAATTTTGGGGAGATAAGCGCAATATTGATGAAAATGCCTTGAGCCGACAACCAGTTTTGATTGACAAAAAACCATTAAGCCTAGTAGCTGAAGGAACTATTATTTCTACATCTCAAAAACAGGTTTCCCCATATGTTCAGCAAGTCCGATTACGAAAAAGCGCGTGAAATTGTCTATCAACATATGATGCCAACTTTGCAATATAACTGGCCGCTTCTTCGTCAAGTCACGGGGTGTGAAACATGGGTTAAACATGAGAACCACACACCGATTGGTGCTTTTAAAGTGCGCGGCGGCATTGTTCATATGCAACGGCGCAAAGAGGCTGGCTTAACCAATGGTGTCATAACAGCAACGCGCGGCAACCACGGGCAGTCTATCCCCTTTGGTGCGCGCATTGCCGGCATTGCCACAACCATTGTGGTTCCGCTGGGCAATTCCGTTGAGAAAAATGCGGCGATTAAAGCCCTTGGTGCTGAATTGATTGAGGCAGGCAGTGACTTTGTTGAAGCTCTTGATACGGTTAAATCAGTATCGGCTGAGCGCGGTTTAGATATTTTGCCGTCATTCCATGAAGATTTGGTCATGGGGGTTTCCACCTATGCCCATGAGCTTTTTGATACTGCTGGCGAGCTTGATGCGGTTTATGTGCCGATCGGCATGGGGTCTGGGTGCTGCGGTGTTATTTCGGCCCGTGACATGCTTGGCCTTAAAACCAAAGTCATTGGTGTAGTGGCTGAAAATGCCAATGCTTATGCGTTATCGTTTGAAACGGGAAAAGCCATGGAAACCAACAGCGCCAACACCTTTGCCGATGGCATGGCGGTGCGCGTTGCCCACCCTGAGGCGGTTGCTTATATCAATAAAGGGGTGGATGATATTGTGATCGTTAGTGAAGAGGAAATTGCCAACGCCATTCGCATTTATTATCGCAACATTCACAACATTGCCGAGGGTGCGGGTGCTGCGGCCCTTGCCGCGCTCATTCAACAAAAAGACAAAATGAAGGGCAAACGGGCCGGGGTTATTCTGTCTGGCGGCAATATTGATACAGACCAATATTTAACCGTGCTTGGTGGCGGTGTGCCTAAAGTTTAAGGTCCCAAATAAAAAAGGGCCGCGCAATTAAGCACGGCCCTTTGAATTTTGCGTTAAAGAAAGACTTACTTGTCTTCTTCTGCTTCTGCGGCGGCTTCTGCAGCTTCACGTTCAGCAGCTTCTGCTTCTTCGTCTTCTTCAGCATTGAGCAATGCTTCGGCTGCTGCCAATGCATCATATTCGCCGTCATCTTCTTCAGTAACAGACTCGCCACGTGCCTGAGCTTCGGCTTCATCTTGAGAACGGGCCACGTTAACAGTAACCGTTGCTTCGGTTTCAGCATGGAGAGCAATAGTGATTTCATACATGCCAATGGTTTTAATTGGTTCAGGCAACAAGACGTGATTGCGGTTGACTGAGAAGCCATCTGCAGATGCAGCTTCGGCAATATCGCGCGGAGAAACAGAACCAAACAATTGCCCAGATTCACCAGCTTGGCGGATAAGGACATAGCTTGCGCCATTTAGTTTTTCTGATTCTGATGCGGCTGCTTTTACTTTTTCAGCATTGGCAGCTTCAATTGCGGCGCGTTCTGCTTCAAATTTTTCTTTGTTGGCTTTGTTGGCGCGAAGGGCTTTGCCAGAAGGCAACAAGAAATTACGGGCGTAACCATCTTTAACCGAGACAACATCTCCAAGATTGCCGAGCTTGCCGACACGTTCCAATAAAATAACTTCCATGACTTTTTCCTTTAGGATTGAAATAGGTTTTGATTTTTTGAATTTAAATTTGGAGAAACAGCCGCACAGGTTCTTACGCTGAAAAAGTCAGCACGAAAACGGAACCAAAAATGGTGTGAGAAATTAGAAATTGATGACGAGTGCAACGCCAATTGTTTGCAACTAACAGCTTTGCGGCATTGACCTGCAAGCTGATGTGTCTGTGGCAATTTTTTCATTTGGTTGTCCCTCCTGCGGATGTCCAATTTTGGCCGCAAGGGTTAGAGGTGGATCACAAATATTCTGCCCCACCCCAACCGATTTGTATTTGAGTTTGGATTATTTTACCAAGAAAGGCAAAAGGCCTAAGAAACGAGCACGCTTGATGGCACGGGCCAGGTCACGCTGTGGTTTTGCAGAAACCGCTGTAATACGGCTTGGCACGATTTTACCACGCTCTGAGATATAACGACGAAGCAAACGAACGTCTTTATAATCGATTTTCGGTGCGCCTTCGCCTTGGAATGGACAGGTTTTTTTACGACGGAAAAATGGGCGTCTTGCTCCTTGGCTCATGAGTCATCTCCCTTGTTTTCAGGTTTATTAGGACGACGATTGTCATCACGACGAGGTGGACGACTACCGCGAGCTGGACGATCATCACGCATCATTGCTGATGGGCCTTCTTCGTGCTCGTCAACGCGTAGAGTCATAAAACGGATAACATCATCTGACAAAGTCATGTGACGTTCCATTTCAGCCACTGCTGCGTGAGGGGCATCGATGTTGAACAAAATAAAGTGAGCCTTACGGTTCTTCTTGATTTTGTATGCAAGAGGTTTCATTCCCCAAGACTCATGTTTTTTGATTGAGCCTTCATTTTCTTCAATAATTGTGCGGAACTGGGCTGTCAGAGTTTCAACTTGTGCTGTTGAAGCGTCCTGACGCACCATGAACACGTGTTCATATAGCGACATGCTAGTATAGCCTTTATAAATGTTTTCACTTGTCAGAGCATCCTTGCGCGCGTAGCCCCTTCCGAACCCCTTGAAAAGGCTCGGAAAAAAGTTTCCGAAAGAGCGGGAACACGGGAAACATCGACCCAAAAGACAAACATTTCCGTTCAGCCCCCAACGCAAAGCTGGTAACGGGTGCGGTTTATAACGGATTTTGGCGATTGTGCAAGCAAAATTTATACGAAAGCCCTGCGCGAAATACCGCCAGATTTTATTGACATGCCACACATTCTATTTCATGGCTATTTCATGGCTGAAACGACATGTTTATTGAAGGTTTCCATATGCTTATTGTTCAAATTTCTGATCTCCACATTTCATCTCCTGGCACCGATACTTATGGCCATGCCCCCATGGCAGGGAACCTGCAAAAATGTGTCGATCATATCAACAGGTTTGAACCAAAACCTGACGTGGTTTTAGTCAGTGGAGACATTTGTGATTCTGGCGCTTTGGACCAAACCGAACGTGCCGCTGACATTTTAAACCAATTAACCATCCCCTATTTCGTTATTCCCGGCAACCATGACTTACGCGAGACAATGTTTAAAACCTTTGGCGAGGTGCATTGTCCGGCAAAGGATGATCGGTTTTTACAGTATGTGATTGAGGGTTTTGACATACGCATGATTGCTATGGATTCAGTGATTGCAGGACAATCAGGTGGTGAGATTTGTGCTGAACGGGTAAAATGGCTTGATGAGCAATTGGCTTTGGAACCTGCAAAGCCAACAATTTTGTTTCTGCATCATCCCCCGTTTAAGTTTAGCGTGCCTGAAACTGATGAAGATGGGTTTTTAGGATCGGATGCCTTTGGTGATGTGGTCGAAAAATATTCAAACATTAAACGGGTGATGTGCGGGCACATTCATTTGCTCACCCATGCTGCATGGCGCGGCACGATTGTCAGCACAGCGCCAAGCATGGGCATGCAGCTTGATTTAGATTTGAGTATGAGCAAACCATCAGGTTTTGTTCTGGTTGAGCCGTCCTATCTGGTGCACCACTGGACACCGCAAAAGAACCTGATTACCCACACGATTACGGTTCGTGATGTTGACGGGCCTTATCCGTTTGCGACGATATAAGTGTTTTCACGATCGACAGGTGGATCATCGGTATAAAACCGATGATGAGGGAATGAGGAGAAAGTGATCGAACGCTTGCCCCCTTTCTAACCATCGTCATCTTCGGACTTGATCCGAAGATCCAGAATATCGCCGTATGGAAGATGCTCGAATGTGCGTTCAGTCCCTGTGGATCCTCGGATCAAGTCCGAGGATGACGACGGGTGGGCTTGAGTATGCGTGTCGCGTGAAAATTACTATTTAAGTGTCACAATAATTGGATGCTTATTGTCCATATTTGGCAAACCTTGCAGCTTACTGATCGGAATCAAAATTCGCCGCTCGCGCTGACTGCTAATGTTTTTTTGCCAAATGGTTTTGCCGTTGTGAGATGCTGTTAGAGTGCCTTTGGCGCTACGGGTGACGCGCAGTTGGATATGTTTTAAGCCCTGGTTTTTAGCCGATAGGTTCAAGCGTTGCGGCATGGCATATTTGAGCACATCGCCTTGAACTTCAATCTCAACAGCATTGCTCGGACCTGGTAAAGTGCCTTGCAAATCATCAGCAACAAAATCGCCAATTTGTCGACCTTCGTTCCAACTCCAGCCAGCGGTTTCCACGGGGCGCAGCAAGTTTCCGCACGAGAAATATGCCGGATCAGAGCAACGGCCAAATTGGTCAACCACAGGGCCATTTGTACCCGTATCTACTTTTAAATGTCCACAACGACCAAGAGTTGATTC
>JALWJW010000371.1 GCA_026996935.1 Hyphomicrobiales bacterium | reverse complement strand
CTTCAGAAATAAACACCGGATATTCAATAGTGGCCGGGCTACCGCTGATATAAAAAACGATAAGCGGCAAAAAGATAATAATTCCAAGCCCTGCCAGGAATGATGGGAATTGTTGTCCGGTTGCTTCCTGACGTTTTCTTGCCCAACGAGCCAAAAGCCAGGCAAGAACAAAAGCAAGAACAATGGAAACACCCGTCATCCAAAAGCCCGGTTGCGCGATAATGGCAGGGGTCCAGAAACCTTTAATGTTAAATTCGCCAATACCAAGAACCCATGCACGCGAAAACTTATCCGGTGCCAGAATGAGAAGGATTTTATACCAAACCACGATCTGTAAAAGCAGCGGAATATTACGCATCACTTCAACAAATACAGTTGCAACCCGAGAAATTACCCAGTTTTTTGATAACCGGGCAATGCCGACAAGGAAACCAAGAAACGTTGCCAGGACCACACCGATCGAAGCAACGTACAATGTATTTAACAGACCGGCGACAAAGGCCCGGCCATAAGTGGCGGATTGATCGTACTCAATTAAGGATTGAATAAGTGTAAAACCTGCATTTGTGCTTAAAAAATCAAACCCAGATGCAATTTTACGTGTTTCAAGATTGTGAATCGTATTGGTAACCAGCGCATACATGCCCCACACGATCAGCGCTACTAATATCGTTTGTGATACTATTGAACGCACTCGAGGATCGTACCATAACGAAACCTTCTTGGAAGATTCGTCAGAAATCGTTGTCATTTTCCCACCCTGATAGAGGACACACAACTTGATAAAAGTTGACCTCAGTTACATTAGCAAATCTGTTTGCAAATAAAGTGGTAAGCGTTATCGCCTACTCATTTTTAAAACTGTTGTAGTAAAAAAACAGGCTCGGAAAAAAATCCGAGCCTGTCTGTATTTTATTGCTTAGCGAATTGGTGGTGCATACATGATGCCGCCTTTTGACCAAAGCGCATTTACACCACGTGCAATGCCCAATGGTGTTTTAGGTCCAACATTGCGATCAAAAGATTCGCCGTAGTTGCCAACCTGTTTGATGATGTTGTAAGCCCAATCGTTGCCAACACCAAGATTTTCGCCGAATGAACCTTCTTTACCAACCAGGCGTAGAACTGCCGGGTTTTTAGAAGTAAGCATTGAATCAACATTAGCTGATGTAACGCCCATTTCTTCAGCATTGATCATTGCGTTCAATGTCCATTTTACCAGGTTGAACCATTGGTCGTCACCTTGACGCACAACAGGACCTAGAGGCTCTTTAGAAATAATTTCAGGAAGAACGATATGATCTTTAGAGTTTGTCAATTTTAGACGCTGAGCATATAGACCAGAAGCATCTGTTGTATAAACATCACAACGACCTTTGTCGTATGCGCCAACAACTTCGTCTGACTTTTCAAATGCAACAACTTCAAATTTCATGTTGTTTGCACGGAAGTAATCAGCAACATTAAGTTCTGTTGTTGTACCAGTGTTTGTACAAACAGCAGCGCCACCAAGTTGTAGTGCAGATGTAACACCCAAAGATTTGCGAACCATGAAGCCTTGGCCGTCATAGTAGTTCACGCCAGCAAAGTTTAGACCCAATGCTGTGTCGCGTGTTGCTGTCCAGGTTGTGTTGCGTGACAACACATCAATTTCACCAGACTGAAGCGCTGTGAAGCGTTCTTTAGATGATAGTGGTGTGTATTTAACTTTTGTTGCGTCGCCGAAAACTGCTGCAGCAATACCACGACAAATATCAACGTCAAGACCAGCCCAATTGCCTTTTGAATCGGCATTTGAGAAACCTGGCAGACCTTGTGAAACGCCACATTGTACGAAACCTTTAGCTTTAACGTCAGCAAGTGTTCCAGCAGTCGCTGCAGTTGCAGCGGCCACAGACATAGCTGTGCCAAGGCCTAGTGCGAGTAATGTCTTTTTCATTACTAATCCTTTTCTATATTTAATTTATCTTCAGTCCTTCGCGTCCTCTCATCTGCAAGCTCATCTGTTGTTGTTTATTTTAGATGATCTAGTTGCAAAGAAGCCGTCCAGCCCTGAATTTAAGTTCACTCCCAATAGAATATGTATTCATATCCTGATTGCACAAAAGCGAAATTCCGCTGTCAGGTCAAGTTCTTTTAGAATTTATTCGCAAAGAAACGCCGTTTTTTCTACGCCTAAGAGAAATTATTCGTTTAATATTATGCGAATCTTTTTTTCAGCACCCCTCAAATATAATCAGGATTATTCGCATTATGTCGCAACAACCCAAGAAAAACCGCGCGTTTAATGAACAAACCACAATTTCCCATGCGGGCCGCCAGTACGCCGAGCACGGTATGGTCAACCCCGGCGTTTACCATGCCTCAACAATTATGGTCCCCACGCTGGATGACTGGTTTGGAGGTACCCAGAAATACCGATATGGTCGATACGGCACCCCCACTTTACGCGCACTTGAGGAATCAATGGCCCAA
>JALWJW010000370.1 GCA_026996935.1 Hyphomicrobiales bacterium | reverse complement strand
ATGGGACGGACAAAACTTGAGGCGATGTTTGGCGATAAGTTGGCCCTGCTTTTGGTACCACCCTGGAACCGTATTGATGCTGATTTAATTCCTCATTTAGCTGGATTAGACTTTAGAGGTTTATCGACATACGGGTGGCCAAAACATCAAGATAATAATGACCTGAAACGCCTTAATACCCATGTTGATATTATTGATTGGAAAGGTAACCGTGGTGGTTTGCCGAGCCGAGATATTGTGCATGACCTTGTGCAGGCATTGCAAAAATCACGTTCCTTTGGCTATGACATTCCACCTGCCATCGGCATTCTGACTCATCATCTCGTGCATGATGAGCAGGCTTGGAAATTCCTTGATGATTTAATGTCGTTTTGCGCTGGTAACGAACAAATCATTTGGCAAAGTGTTATAGAAGTCGCCGATTTTTAGACTATTTCAAAGCTTGTGCAGAATAACCAGATCGAGCGTCTCACCTACTGATTCAATCTCCTTGGTCAGAGATTGAGCATGGCGTGGTTTGGTATATCCCTGATTTTGAGCTTGCGTTAATGTTGCCTGATCGGTCAAGGCGCGCGAGCCGACTTCTTTATTGCTTTTCTCCAGCTTGGCCGACAGGTTCACCGCATCACCAATGGTGGTATATTCCAATCGTTCATCACCACCAAGCACACCGAAAATAACTGGACCTGCAGCAACCGCCAGATTAACTTTTGAACCTGCGATAAGTTTCAGTTTTGGATCATTTAGCCAAGTATCTGTTTCTGCCACAATTTCATCAGCAGCCCTTAGTGCATCCAGCGCATAAGTGTCACTGTCAGACACCGCCCCGAACGAGGCCATAATGCCATCGCCGATAAACTTATCAATACTGCCACCATGCTTTTGAATAATCGGCACAATACGTTTTTGGTATTGGCTTAACATGCACACAACATCACTGGCATCCAAGGTCATTGCGGTTGGGGTAAAATTTCTGATGTCTGTAAACAATATTGCGGCCTGGCGCTTAACGCCCTCACCCGATAAAACTTTGTGGTCAGCACTGGTGATTTGTTCCGCGACAGAATGATCAAAAAAACGCGATAAATCATGGGCTGCCGTGCTTTCTGATACCGCTTGAATCAAAAGCTTTCTGGCCCGCGAAATGGCTAATGCCAAAATACCGGTAACAAAAACAATTGAAATTATTTTATCAACTTCGGCCCCGATCAATACCGAATTTGAGGTAAGATATTCCACATAATCACGAGTGACCATGGTATCGCCCGGGTTGGAAAAAACGACATAAGCGGTTAAGACACCCCACCCCGCCACGGCAACAATGCCGGCAGCAATAACAAATCGTGCCTGAAACCGCAGCGCCCGCAAGGCAATGAATATAAAAACATACATCACAGTTGGTGATTTCAGGTAAAATGAGGGCGGTTGATTATATTGAATATGAAAGCTCCAGATCAGCCCCATCAACATTGAAATATCAATAACCACATTTATATAGACCGCCCAATCAGGCAGGCCCTTTTTTACCGCCCAGATTAAGCCGATAATATTGAGAATCAAATAAGCTGAGAGAACGTAAGGAACAGGTGAAATACCTGCCAAAAGCATTTTGGTTTCAGGTTTTGGCGATAAAAAATACAGCACGCCCCACAAACAAAATATCGTAATCTGAATGAGCTTGATCAATATTTCAGATGAGTTCTCTTGAGCCTCAATCGCTTTTGAAACCCGTTCAGGCAGTTGTTGACGAACTCTTTTTGCTGGTGTTGCAATATTGTGAAGAGCTGACCTTACTTCGGGAAGTAAAGACATGTTTTTCCTTTCGCAACCTATTTTTCAGGCCTTAGAACAACACCCTCTTTTGCCAACACACTGCCAGGGCGCATTTTTTCTAATGCAGCGCTGACTAAATCAAGTTTTTCATCGTCATGGCAAGGCTGATGATGAAAAGCGACATATTGATCGACATTCATTTTTGTCGATATTCTAGCACCTTCTTGCCAGGTTGAATGACCAAAACCGATAAATTGCTCAAAATGATCATCATCATACATCGCGTCATAAATCATAATGCCGGCATCTTTGATAAAATCGCATAAGCCCTGATCTGTCTTGCCCTGACTATGTTCCATATCTGTGATATAACAAATTGACCTGCCATCATATTCCACCCGATAGCCAACGGCACCATCGGGATGATTTAAAGGATGGGTTTTTATTTTGATGCCGTCACCTAAATCAAGTTCACTTTTTGGTTTAAAATCGTGAAAAGAAGCATCAGCGCCAAAGACTTCTGGCCCAACGGGGAAATAAGGTTGGCGCATATAGGCGTTAATCATTTCTGCCGTGGTCATTTTGCCATATTGATGGCCTGACCAGCAGCGAACCTTCCAGCCGGCCATATGGACGGGGCTAAAAAACGGCGCACCTTCAATATGATCATAATGGCAATGGGTAAAAAGAATATCGATCTCACCCGTGCGCTGGTGCTTTAAATGTTCACCAAATAAAAAGGCACCAGAGCCTGCATCAAGCATAATGATCCGTTCACCACAACGTATCTCAAGACATGGTGTGTTGCCGCCATAGCGACAGGTTGATGGCCCTGAAACTGGTACACTGCCGCGAACACCCCAAAACTTTACATAAAAATCTTTACCGGGCATTCAGGCTCTTCCAGTTGTTTGTTACATGCATTGAAGATCCTTTGAGGTCATAAGCGAGGTCAAAAATATTTGATGTGACAGTCTAAGCCTAATATTTACTGCAATCAACTTAATGTCTGGTTGATCTCATTCACAAAATAACACAAATTTAAACAAATCACGGTTTTCACACACCCCAAACCACTGATACGCGGCTTAACTTACAAACAATTGCAATAAAAGCACATATGAGAAATTGACGTTTCGATCATATCAGCATTATATCGGCTGGAAATATGGTTTGTCGAAAGAACAACATTATGAAAATTGCGATAATTGGTGCTGGTTATGTGGGCCTTGTGACAGGTGCATGTTTTTCCGAATTTGGTTTTGATGTCACCTGCATCGACAAAGAACCAGAAAAAATCGCCCGGATTAAAGCCAATGACATGCCTATTTTTGAACCAGGGCTTGATGATTTGGTTGCCAAAAATGTATCTGCGGGCCGTTTACATTTCACCACAAAATTGTCAGAAACGGTGGCATCTGCCGATGTGGTGTTTATTGCTGTCGGTACCCCTTCAAGGCGCGGCGAAGATGCCGCGGACATGGCTTTTGTTCATGCTGCTGCGGGCGATATTGCCAAAGCCATCACGGGTTTTACGGTTATTGTAACCAAATCAACCGTGCCAGTTGGTACAGCGCGCGTTCTTAAAGACATTATCATAAAAGCCAATCCAAACGCAGATTTTGAAATTGCCTCTAACCCTGAATTTTTACGCGAAGGATGTGCTGTCACAGACTTTTTAACCCCTGACCGCGTGGTGGTTGGCACGGAAGCAAAACGGGCAGAAGAAAAATTATCCGCACTTTATCAACCCTTATCACAGCGCAATATTCCTATTGTCTTTACCAGTTTAGAATCAGCAGAAGTGATTAAATATGCCGCCAATGCCTATCTGGCGATGCGTATTGGTTTTATAAATGAGCTATCAGATTTTTGCGATACGGTTGGGGCCGACATTTCAACGGTTGCAACGGGCATGGGGCTTGATCACCGCATTGGCCTGCACTATCTGCAACCAGGCCCCGGGTTCGGCGGTTCGTGTTTCCCCAAAGACACACGCGCTCTTGCCCAAACAGCAAAAGCGGTTGGCACCCCAACTAGAATTATTGAAGCTGTTATTCAATCAAATGAAGACCGCAAAACCTCGCTTGCGCAACGGGTGATCAGCCGTTGTGGTGGTACAGTGACGGGTAAAAAGTTTGGTATTCTTGGCGTTGCTTTCAAAGCTGATACCGATGATATGCGCGAGGCCCCTGCCTTGACGCTCATTCCTGCCTTGCAAAAAGCCGGGGCTGAAATTGTCGCTTATGATCCTGTCGCCCAATCAACGGCGGCCCCTATGTTTGAAAATATTGAATGGGCAGATGATGCCTATAGCTTAGCGCAAGATTGCGATGGTGTTATCGTTCTGACCGAGTGGAATACATTTCGCGGGTTAGATTTACACCGCTTGGCAGAGGCAATGAAAACGCCTGTAATGTTTGATTTCCGCAATATTTATGCAGGAAATGATATCGTCAATACGGCCTTTACTTATCACAGTGTCGGGCGGGCGGACATTATTGGCCAGGGTTAAAATGGGCCAGTTTAATTAGATAGCTAAAGACAATTTTAAATTTCTAATTTGGTCGCTTTGCTCCATGTATAAACCGTTAGAGCATTGGCTTTGCCTTTAACCTTGATAGATTTTTCACGCTCGGGCGGTAATTCATAACCCGCCATTTCCAGAGTCTGTTTTGAGACCACCAATTCAGCGGCTAATTCTTTGCTGGCACTTTCAAGACGGCTGGCGGCATTTACAGTATCGCCCAATGCGGTAATACGTTCACCTGCACCTGATTCACTTGCAACACCAATGCGACCCAAAATAGCCGGCCCCGTATGCAGGCCAATACCAATCCGCAACCGTTCGGGCAATTCATCTGCCATAGACATATTGAGACTGTTTAAAACGCCTGACATTGCTTTGGTTGCTTTTAATGCCGCTTTTGCCCCGCTCTGGCTTGATTGATCCATACCGAAAATGGCCATAATGCCATCGCCCATAAATTTATCAACATAGCCGCCGGCATCTTCAATTACCTCGCTCATATTACCAAGATACTGATTGAGCATAAACACAACATCATAAGGGAGCTGATTTTCAGACATTTTTGTAAAGCCGCGCAAATCAGCAAACAGCAAGGTTATTTCCTGCTCAACACCCCAGAAATATTTATCAATATTGTGAGCATCTTCAGCTTTGGTGCGCAGGGCTGGTAAGAGCGGCACCACAGATAAGTCAGCCATTGGGCGCAATTGACAAGCCAGACGCACATTGTCCATGGCACCAATGCGATCTAAAACTTTTTTCTCGGTTTCGCTTGCGGTCGGTTGGTTTTCCAACCCGGAAAGAACCCGAACGCGGCAGGTTGAACATCGCGCTTTTCCCCCGCACACCGATGAATGAGGCACATTAAATGCTTTGGAAGTTTCCAGTAAAGTATGGCCTTTTGCGGTTTTAAGGGTTGGCCCATTTGAGTAATCAATGGTGATGGATGGGCCAAAACGATCCCAAATCGTGCGACCAATCCGAAAAGCAAGAAACGATCCTAAAATCGCGGCATAGCCCCAAAAGGCCCAGTTAATCCACTGTATCAAAGTGGCGTAATATTGGGGCGTATATGGGTTTTTGAATTCATAAACCGTACCGACAATTCGCCCAGCAACAGAAAACCCTGAAAAACCAAGAACCGGAATTAAAATAGCCAGCCCCAACGCATAAGGCAAAACCTTTGGGAACCACGGTTTCATACGCAGCCAGATATAAAGGCCGATGCAGCTATGCACCCAAACCAAAGTAATCAATAAAACCTGATTGAGCGCTTCGCCGGGCCACATCACAAACAATAAAGTGGCGTAGTTGTCATCTATCCCAAATGCCTCATAAGCTCCACGCGTAGCAATCATGTGACGGAACAAAACCAACGGAATTAACAAGCCAAAACCCAATTGGACAATTTCATTAAACCTCATTTTCCAGGTGCGGCGACCAAGGAATTTTGAAACACCCAGAACCATATGGACAAAGCCTGAACCCATAATGATTATTGTGCCTAGTGTACTGCGTGTAATGGCAATGCGATATTCACGCACAGCATCCATGACATCAATCGAAACCAAGCCCAAAGCATGATTGAGCAAATGGGTGGTCACAAAGGTAAACAGTACCAAACCTGAACCAATGCGAAGTTGATGCACAAGCCCACTGGATGCCCATGGTTGCTTTATTTTATGGTAGCCGTCAGACAAATTCAGATCTCCTGAAACGAACCATAGCATTGTTCGCGATAGGCTGGTCAGACTTTTCACAACACATAAATTTGAATGAATATTTTTTGGTCATCAAGTGTTTGGTCATCATTTTTGAGAGGTGACAACTTCAAGCAATGCTGAAATCAAATGCAAATTCGTTCGAGATTTTAAACAGACAATCCATTCGTTCATTTGTTCATTCAAATCACTGATCTGGATAATCTTCATTCTTGAATCATCAACGTATTCTGCCGTTGAAACGATACCAATGCCCAAACCAGCGGCCACTGCTTCTCGTACCGCTTCTCGACCTTCAACCTCAATCACGCTGCTCGTTGACAAGTTGGTTTTCAACGCTGCTTTATCAAATATTTTTCTGGTTTGCGAACCTTTTTCACGCAAGATAAGCGGGCTTTGTAACAGTGTTTTAAGCGAAACAGCTTTTTGCTTTGCCAAAGGATTATCGGTTGCACACATAGCCGCCAGATTATTTTGACTTAATAGATGAGAGACAAAGCTCTTTGATGCCGGATTGGTGGCGACAATGGCAAAATCAATTTCCAACCGTTCTAATTTTGTGATGAGGCTTTTGGAATTACCTGTTGAAACAGAAAGTTGGACGTTTGGATATTTGGCGCGGAACTTTGATAAAACAGGCAGAATATGCACAAGAGCATCAGCGCCAACCGCTAAATGACCTTCGTTCAAGCCACTGGCGCGGGTGAGCAAATCCTGAGCTGCCATTTCAGTTTCAAGCATTTTTTCGGCTAGAACAAACAGTTTTCGGCCAATTTCGGTCAACTCAACTTTCTTGCTGTTTCTAGTGAACAGGCAGAGCCCATAGGTATCTTCAAGGTTTTTGATATGGTCGGAAACAGCGGGCTGGCTGATATTGAGTTTTTGCGCTGCTTTGGAAAAGCCACCCCAATGCGCCACCGCATAAAATGTTTTCAATTGAGAAAATCGCACATTCGGCCTCAAAGATACAACACACCTATTTATAGGTTAAACCTATAATGATAATAATATCAATCGATTAGACTTATATTTGTTGGATTTATACCATAGTTGAAACCTTAAATTTAGGGCCATGTGAAAGCTGGCCGAGGAATGGGCAATGGCATCTTCTTTTGTTTCACAAAGTAAAAGCTTTAATGGGCCAGAAGGCCAGGAAGATATGCCATATCTTCTAACCCCTGGCCCCCTGACCACATCATCAAATGTTAAGCTGGCTATGCTTGCTGATTGGGGGTCGCGCGATATTGAGTTTCGCCACTTGGTTACCAATATTTGCTCTCAACTGGTCAACATGGCCAATTCCAACCCCAGTTCTCGCACACCTTCAAACGATGAATTAGCCGTTGAGGAATTTGAGTGTGTCTTGATGCAAGGGGCTGGCACTTTTGCGATTGAGGCTGGCCTTGGGGCGTTCTGTCCGACAGGCCCGAAAAAGAAAACGCTGGTGGTGATAAATGGAGCTTATGGACAGCGGGCGGTAAAAATTCTTCAACATCTCCAGCGCCCAGTTATCGCACTGGAGTTTGATGAAGAAGGCCCGGTTGAAACTTCGAAAGTTGAAGCAGCATTAGAAGAAGACAGCGATATTGAAACCGTGTTCATTGTTCATTGCGAAACAACAACAGGGGTCATCAATCCGTTAAAAGAGATTTGCCAAATGTGTAAAGCACACGGCAAAACGGTTTTTGTTGATGCCATGAGTTCGTTTGGCGCTCTTGAGTTGAATATGGCGGAATATGGTATCGACATCATGGTGTCTTCCGCCAATAAATGTATCGAAGGGGTGCCCGGCTTTGGTTATGTCATTTGTAGGCGCGCGCTTTTAGAAGCTTCGAAAGGTAAATCTCATTCGATTTCCCTTGATCTTTATGATCAATGGAACGCCATGCAAAAAACATCGCAATTTCGTTTTACCCCGCCAACCCATGTTCTTGTTGCTTTTAATCAGGCATTGCGCGAGCACGCAAAGGAAGGTGGGGTTTTGGCCAGGGGCAGACGCTACCAGAAAAACTGTGACACGTTGGTTAAAAACATGCGTAAACTGGGCTTTGTGACCTTGTTGGATGATGAATTTTCAGGACCGATTATTCAGACGTTTTTATCTCCTGCGCATCCAAACTTTGATTTTGAAACCTTCTATAATGGCCTACGCGCGCATGGGTTTGCAATTTACCCCGGAAAACTAACCAAGCGTGACAGCTTTCGCATTGGTACTATTGGCAAACTGGACAGTGATGTTTTCAAAAGACTCATCATTGCCATTGAACTCATCTTAGACGAAATGGGCGTTGATAGCCCTGCCCCTTAGCCGTAACCTACTTTACCTAGCCGTATTGGAAAAACGCATGAGCACTAAAACAATAAATGTGAATGACAGACAGTATAACTGGCCCCAGCAACCTGTTGTTGTGATTTGCTGTGATGGGTCAGAAGTTGATTATACTGATCGGGCCATGGCTGATGGGGTGATGCCTAATCTTAAAAGCATCATCGCCAAGGGACAGATGGAAATGGCCAAGAGTGTTGTGCCGTCTTTTACCAATCCCAACAATCTTTCTATTGTAACAGGCCGCCCGCCTGAAGTTCATGGCATTTGTGGCAACTATCTGATTGATCCTGAAACCAATCAGGAAGTGATGATGAATGATCCAAAGTTTTTACGCGCGCCGACCATTTTTGCCGCCTTTCAACAACAAGGGGCAAAAGTTGTGGCTCTAACTGCCAAAGACAAATTGCGTTTGTTGCTTGGCAAGGGGCTTAAATTTGATGGCAGTGCTATCAGTTTTTCAGCCGAGAAATCTGACCAATGCACCATGGCTGAACACGGCATTGAGAACGCCAATGAAGCCGTTGGCATGGATGTGCCTGCGGTTTATTCTGCTGAACTTTCAGAATTTGTTTTTGCCGCTGGTGTTAAACTGCTTGCCAGCGAAAAACCTGACCTCATGTATTTATCAACAACCGATTATATCCAACACAAATTTGCCCCCGGCACACAAGGAGCAAATGCGTTTTATGCGATGATGGACAAATATCTGGGCGAACTGGATCGGGCTGGCGCGCGTATCGTTTTAACAGCAGATCATGGCATGAAGGACAAACACCGCAGCGATGGATCACCTGATGTTTTGTACCTGCAAGATGTGATGGATGAGTGGCTGGGCAAGGATACCGCGCGGGTGATCTTACCTATTACTGATCCTTATGTGGTACATCACGGGGCGCTTGGTTCTTTTGCCACGGTGTATCTGCCCACCAATGTAAATGCCCGTGAAATGTGTGAAAGAATTAAAGCGCTTGATGGGATTGATATGTGCATGACCAATGAGGAAGGGTGTGCATATTTTGAATTGCCTAATGATCGCACAGGTGATCTTATTGTGGTTTCGGGCGGCTCGGACCACACCAAAGTGCTTGGCACATCAGCCAGCAAGCATGACTTATCGGGCCTTAAAGTTCCCTTGCGCTCTCATGGCGGGGTGAGTGAGCAATCTGTTCCGTTCATTACCAATGGGGCGCTGAAAAACCTGCCTGAAAATTTACGCAATTTTGATGCATTTTTTGTTGCCTGTAACTGTTTTCAATAAAGGAACCCACCATGATAAATGAAGCAATGAGAATTGGTGGCGAAAAAGTTTTCACCAAAGATGTCATAGAAGTTCGATACCCTTACACCAATGAAGTTATTGGCACAGTGCCGGCAGGCACGCGTGAACACGCCAAAAGAGCATTTGAAATTGCCGCCAATTATAAACCCAAACTGACGCGCTATGAACGCCAACAAATTTTGTTTAAAGCTGCCGAAATCATTCGTGATCGCCGCGAAGAAATTGCCAAGGTTCTCACCCTTGAATTGGGAATTTGTCAACAACATGCTTTGTATGAGGCGGGCCGGTCTTATGATGTGTTTACGCTTGCAGGGCAATTGGCAATTTTAGATGACGGGCAAATTTTCTCATGTGATTTAACCCCGCACGGCAAAGCGCGTAAAATTTACACCAAACGAGAACCCGTTGGGGCCATATCTGCCATCACCCCGTTTAACCATCCGCTGAATATGGTGGCTCACAAAATTGCTCCATCCATTGCCACAAACAATTGCATGGTGTGTAAACCAACCGAGCTTACACCGCTCACCGCCATTATCCTTGCCGATATTTTATATGAAGCAGGACTGCCCGTTGAAATGTTTCAGATCGTTACGGGTTGGCCAAAAGATATTGGCGATGAAATGGTTACCAATGAAAATGCCGACATCATTACCTTTACTGGCGGGGTGCCTGTGGGCAAAATGATTGCGCAAAAGGCTGGCTACAAACGCAGCGCCCTTGAATTGGGCGGCAATGATCCGCTAATTATTCTCAATGACATTAGTGATGATGATTTGGAAAAAGCGGCCAGCATCGCGGTTGCTGGTGCAACAGGAAATTCCGGCCAGCGTTGCACGGCGGTCAAACGTATCCTTATTCAGGAAAGCATTGCCGATAAAATCGTGCCATTGATTTTAGAAAAAGCCAAACAGATTAAGTTTGGCGATCCGATGGACCCTGAAACACAACTTGGTTGTGTTATTCATACAC
>JALWJW010000369.1 GCA_026996935.1 Hyphomicrobiales bacterium | reverse complement strand
ACCAGGCCGAACATGATAAAGCGGTTGCCAAACCTCTTGAAGTGACTGTTCGCCCATTTGGTGCGCGTTTGTTTGCTGCAGAAACTTTTGCAGAAGAAGTTCGGCGTGAAGCTGAAAAGCGATACGGTAAAGACAAACTTTATTCAGGTGGTCTTTCCATTCGCACAACCCTTGACCCCAAACTTCAAATCATGGCGCGACAAGCCATGACATCCGGGTTGATTAAATTTGACCGTGAACACGGCTGGCGCGGTGCCACAAGAAACATTGATACCAATGGCGACTGGGGCAAAACTTTGGCAAAAACCAAAGTGCCTTCAGATATCGCCCCCTGGAAATTGGCCGTTGTACTGGAAGTTAACGACGATGGGGCCGTTGTTGGTTTGCGCCCTGGGAGACTTAAGAATGGTAAAATTGATCCCAAACGCGAATCAGCGAAAGTTCCGCTTAAACTGATGAAATGGGCGCGCCAGGCGTTGAAAAAAAATCGACTGGGCAAAAAGGTCAAATCGGTAAATGATGTTTTGAAAGTGGGGGATGTTATTTACGTTGCTCCTTCACGCAAACAGGGTGAATGGCACCTGGTTCAAATCCCTGAAGTTGAAGGGGCTTTGGTTGCAATGGATCCTCACACGGGCCGGGTTCTGGCCATGGTTGGCGGATTCTCTTATGGCAAGAGCCAGTTTAATCGCGCCGTGCAGGCACGCCGTCAACCAGGTTCGTCCATTAAACCATTTGTTTATGCAGCCGCCCTTGATAATGGCTATAGCCCGGCATCGGTGATTATTGATGAAAGAATTTCATATAAATTACCTGATGGCAAAGAGTGGGTTCCCAAAAACTATACAAAAAAATATTACGGACCTTCAACTTTGCGTACAGGTATCGAGCAGTCTCGAAATGTGATGACCGTGAGACTGGCCGATGATATGGGCATTCAGAAATTTAAAGAAATGACTGAACGCGTTGGCATTTACACCAATATGCCACCTGTTTTGGCCATGTCTCTGGGTGCTGGTGAAACAACCTTGATGCGCATGGTAACGGCCTTTTCCATGTTTGCAAATGGCGGAAAAAAAGTGTCTGCCGCTTTGATTGACCGCATTCAGGATCGCTATGGTAAAACAGTCTATCGCCATGACCGGCGCGAGTGTATCGGATGCAAGGCCAAAGCGTGGGCCAATCAGGCAGAACCTGAGTTTATTGATAACCGCGAGCAAATCATCAATGAATATACAGCCTATCAAATTACGTCCATGATGGAAGGTGTGGTTCAACGCGGCACAGCAACAGAGCTTAAAAAACTCAACCGCCCTGTTGCCGGCAAAACCGGCACAACCAGTGAGGCGCGTGATGCGTGGTTTATTGGGTACACCCCTGATTTGGTCGTTGGTGTTTATGTTGGCTATGACAGACCGCGCCCGATGGGCAAAGGGGCAACCGGTGGCCATTTAGCAGCCCCGATTGTGCGCCAGTTTATGCAATTGGCTCTTAAAGGAAAACCGGCAACACCGTTTCGGGTGCCTGCGGGTATTCAGCTTATTCCAATTAATTCAAAAACCGGCACACGCGCTGCATATGGCGATAAAAACGTAATTCTTGAGGCCTTTAAACCCGGAGAAGAGCCACCGGAAAAAACCATTGTTATTTCAGGCGATGCTATTCCGCAAAGTGGCGAAGAATCTGTTATCGAAGGTGGCTTGACGACAGGCACTGGTGGGCTTTACTAAGGTTGGTAATAATAAACAACAAAGAATCGAAAATAGAATGCGCGCCGAAATTCAAAACGCCATCGACGAAATTGAGCAGACTTTAGTCCTGCTGAGGAGGCATCTTTGACTGGGATGCAGCCCTTAGAAAGCTTGACGAACTAAATGCCCGTTCGGAAGATTCAGACCTTTGGAATGACCCCGAAGAAGCTCAAAAAGTTATGCGCGAACGCGGTGACCTTGATGAGCGAATCAAATCCATCTTAAAAATCGAACAAACCATTGCCGACAATAGTGAATTGATCGAAATGGGCGAGATGGAAGATGACCAGGATATTATTACTGAAGCTGAAAATGCTATTTTAGCTTTGTTGCCAGAAGTTGCAGAACGCGAACTTGAAACCCTGCTTTCAGGCGAAGCTGATGCCAATGACACTTTCCTTGAAATTCATTCTGGTGCTGGCGGCACTGAAAGCCAGGATTGGGCATCGATGGTGACGCGCATGTATATGCGCTGGGCCGAAAAACGCGGCTGGAAGGTTGAAATCATCGAGCAGCAGGCTGGTGAAGAAGCCGGTATTAAATCCTGCACGATGAAAATCATTGGCCATAATGCCTATGGCTGGGCCAAGACCGAAGCTGGTGTTCACCGCCTTGTTAGAATTTCGCCCTATGATTCCAATGCCCGTCGGCATACATCTTTTTGTTCGGTTTGGGTTTATCCTGTTATTGATGATAATATTCAGATTGACATCAATGAAAGCGAT
>JALWJW010000368.1 GCA_026996935.1 Hyphomicrobiales bacterium | reverse complement strand
CTTCTAAATATTGACACGATACTTTGCTTTCTTTTATTTTAATAATGTTTTGGGAATTTAGTCACTAGACTTTAAAAATGGCGGTTTAACGACTTGTTTTCATGGTTGGATTAATGGGAAACCTGATCACTATCTCCAACCAAAATGGTTCTTTTTCCAGATTGGGAAGCTGAAGAAATTAAGCCCTCTTCTTCCATTCGTTCAATTACGGTTGCTGCTCTATTATAGCCGATTTGTAATCTGCGCTGAATATAGCTGGTTGATACTTTTTTATCTCGTAAGACAATCGCTACCGCTTTGTCGTAAAGATCATCGCCGCTATTGCCTGATGTGTCTTCCATTCCAGGAATGACATAAGGATCATCAGCAGGCTCTTCAGTGACCGCTTCAATATATTCAGGGGTGCCCTGGGCTTTGAGATGATTGACGATTTCTTCAACTTCTCTATCGCTGGCAAATGCACCGTGAAGACGAGAGACGCGACCGCCACCTGCCATAAACAACATATCACCCTGCCCAAGCAAGCTTTCAGCGCCTTGTTCGCCTAAGATTGTGCGACTGTCAATTTTTGAGGTTACCTGGAAACTGATACGGGTCGGGAAATTGGCTTTAATTGTGCCAGTGATCACATCAACTGACGGACGCTGGGTTGCCATAACGACGTGAATACCGGCGGCGCGGGCCATTTGAGCAAGACGTTGAACCGTTCCTTCAATTTCTTTACCAGCTACCATCATAAGATCGGCCATTTCATCGATGATTACCACAATGAAAGGCATGTGAGACATGTCTATGGTTTCTTCTTCAAAAATAGGTTCGCGTGTTTCAGGGTCATAACCTGTTTGAATGGTACGCGTTGCGCCATTACCTTCTTTAAGGGCCTGTTTTGCCCGTTTGTTAAAGCCATCAATATTGCGAACGCCCATTTTTGACATTCTACGATAGCGATCTTCCATTTCCCTCACAGCCCATTTTAAGGCGACGACGGCTTTTTGAGGTTCGGTAACAACGGGAGCCAAAAGGTGGGGAATACCTTCATAAACTGAGAGTTCAAGCATTTTGGGATCGATCATGATCAGCTTACATTGATCAGGCGTTAAGCGGTAAAGCAATGACAGGATCATTGTATTGATACCAACAGATTTACCTGAACCGGTGGTGCCGGCAATCAACAGGTGAGGCATTCGGGCCAAATCGGTGAAAATAGGTTCACCACCAATATCTTTGCCAAGAGCAATTGCAAGGTGATGTTTGGTTTTTTCAAATGTCTTAGAAGCTAAGAGTTCGTGAAGGAAGACGGTTTCACGATCGTTATTTGGCAATTCAATACCAATGGCATTGCGACCGGGAACGACAGCAACACGGGCTGAGATTGCACACATTGATCGCGCGATATCTTCGGCTAATCCGATTACTCGCGAGCTTTTAATACCAGGGGCCGGTTCAAGTTCGTAAAGTGTTACTACAGGTCCCGGGCGTACATTGATGATTTCACCGCGAATACCAAAATCTTCTAAAACGCCTTCAAGCATTCGCGCATTTTGCTCAAGAGCATCTTCGCTTAAGCCTTTACCGCGATCTTCTGGTGTCGGGCATTTAAGGAGAGTGAGCGGTGGAAATTCGTATTCGTGTTGTTTGCTTAATGGTAGTTTTGGTTGTGCATCAGATATAACACGTTTGCCTTTGGCTATTGGTTTGGCAGGTGCACTAACTCTTTTGGCGGTTTGTTCATTGGGATCGCTAATGAATTTTGGTGCCATAGGTTGTAAAACATCTTTTGGAGTTGTGTCTTCATCCTGGATGGAGGACAGATCCGGCTCAATATATTGGTCGATATCCTGTTCATCAATTATTGATGATTGGTTTTCATTGACATATTCATTGTGGGAATAATCGGTGTTGGATTGATTTGCTGCGCCATCAAATTGTGGTTCGATGCGAGGTTGCCGGATAGGTTCAGGTGTTGATTTTAAACTATCAGTAAATTTGCTTACAGCACCAATTAGAGCAGATTTTGCAATTGATGGTTTTGGCTCCATTGGTTCATGATCAAAGGCGGGTTGAGGGGTGACACTTTCAGGCTGTTGAAAGATTGTTGGGCGTTCTATACGTGATTTCTTTGTTGTTTGGGTGGCGTTTTTGTTTGTGTTAGAGCGCTTTGGTTTTGACCATTTTGATTTTAAAGAAATAAACAGGTGTGTTGTTGCGCCAAAAATTGGAGTAAAAAAATCAGAAACCCGTCCATTAAAGGGTGATGATGCTGCCATGAGGGCGGCGTTGAAAATACCTGTTGCACCGCGAATGGCAAATGCTGTGCCGATTGCAAAAATTACAACGGCGACCATAGTTGAAAGAACCCCTTTGAGGGCAATTGATAAAATGGCAACAAGAATTTTTGAAACCGAATCACCAATTGATCCACCCATGCCAGAACCAAGTGCCCAGGAAGCTGGACTTGGAAGAAGCGATAGCATTGAG
>JALWJW010000367.1 GCA_026996935.1 Hyphomicrobiales bacterium | reverse complement strand
TCAAGCTTGCCCGCTTCAATTTTTGACAGATCCAGAATATCATTGATGATCGTTAAAAGACTTTGGCCAGAGCGCACAATCACTTCGGCATAGCGTTGCTGGCGCGGCATTAAATTGGCCCCAGCCAACAATTCGGCCATCACCATCACCCCGTTCATTGGCGTTCGAATCTCATGGCTCATTGTTGCCAAAAAGTCTGACTTTGCCATATTGGCTTCTTCAGCATGGGTTTTGGCAATGCTTAATTCATGGGTGCGTTCTTGGACAGTTTGTTCCAGCGTTTCACGATGGTGCGCCAGCTTTTCATCGCGATCACTAATATGCGATAACATCTCATTAAATGCATCAACCAACTGGCCGGTTTCATCATTGCTTTGCCGCTCCACCCGCGTTGAAAAATCATGGGTGGTTTGCACCTGCGCCATCGCCGTTGCCAGCCCCTTAATGGGTTTTGTAATTCTGCCTTTCATACGTGACGCGATCAACATACCAATCATGCCCGCCAACAAAACAGCAATACCGGCCATTAAAAAACCATCAATTAATCGCTGACGCAAATCCGAAACATCGGTAAGCATCAATAAAGTACCAACCTTTTGACCACCATTTATCACAGGAACAGAAACCGGTAATGTGGTTGAGTTAATCAACGAAAAAACAGATTTATTATTTTTACCCGAACCATTGTTTTTTGCTTTTTTTACGTTCTTTTGGTTTGATAAAATAATCGCCGTACCCAGCACGGCAAGCACCGAACCATCAGTCCGTGAAACCACGGCATAAGGTACACTTGGCATCTTACCAATTGCTCGCAAGGCAATCAGTGTCTGAGTACGGTCATTGTTTTTCACATGCTCAGAAATCACCGAAGCAAACACCAAAGCAGTAGCCCTGACCTGGGCTTCACGAATTTGCAAAGCATCAGATGTCTGACGCCACAAAAAGAAACTTGTCGCCGTCATCACCGAAGCAACCACGGCGCTTAAAACAACCAATGTTATCTTACGCCCAATGGATTGATGTTTGTTTTTTGCCATGAAAAATAAAAGTCACTTGAGAAAATCGCTAAAACCTTAGCCAAATAGTACCCTGCATTGGTTAACGATGCCCTTCCACTCAAGCAGAACAATAAAATTTTTAACAATATCTGCTTAACTTTTTAGCTTTATGGTGGAGTCACAAAATTCCGTACACGGTTAGACTGATGACAATGCAAAACCAACAAACACCCATCAAGAAGCGCTATAAGGTGCTTGCTGCCGATGATGACCCCATCATGCGAGAAATGATGATGGCACGTCTTGGTGATGATGTTGTGGTAACCTGCGTTGAAGATGGAAAACTGGCTTGGGACAAGCTTTCACAAGAACATTTTGATCTTGCCATTATTGATCTGGGCATGCCAAACCTAGATGGCTTTGGCCTCATTCAATATTTGCGCCAGACTCCCAAAACAGTTGACTTGCCACTTATTGTTGCCACCAGTCGCGGCGACCAGGAAGCCATTGAGCGCGCCTTTTCCTCTGGCGCTTCAGGTTTTGTCACCAAACCGATCAACTGGTCATTGTTCCAGTATGAAATCAAATTTGTTTTAAAACACGGTCAAACAGAACGCGAACTGCGCGCCACGCGTGCCTTCAGCAATAAAGCCAATAGAACCAAAGACAATCTGCTTGCTTTAATGGCGTGCGCGCTGCAACCAAATATACAAATCACATCAAATTCCACACCAGACCAACCGGCCCCAAAACAATGTAAAGATTATCTGTCTGACGCTATTGAGTTATCGCAATTGCTAACACAGACAAAACCAAGGCAAACACAAAATTTACATGCCAATAATGTAATTGAAGCAACAGTCAATACCTGCCAGACATTTGCCCGGCAAAAAGCTGTCAAACTTATCGGGCGAAAAACCTTAGCTGATATTTCTATTAATGTTGACCCTGAAATTTGGACCAGCGTTCTGTTACGAGCAACAAAACGCGCTATTGAATCATCACCCAATGGCGGCACTGTTGAAATTTTACTTGGCGGGCAGCGCGACGGCTCTCTTGTCTTTTCCATCCGTGACAACGGCCCGTTAAAACATACAATCGACATCGAGAACGAATTGAACATTCTCGCTGGCGATCTTATTGACTTTAAATCTGATAACTGGAGTTTGGATTTAACCCTGCCAATCATCAATCAGGCCATGATAATACACGGCGGCAGACCATTATTTCAAAGCAATGTCGAAAATGGAAATATTACCGGCCTTTGGTTGCCCAACTCACGGGTGAAAATTCAACAACTTGAACAATCTGCTTAAAACCATTTAGGCGGCAAAGTCAGTCATTTACTCGCCAGAGCCCATATATTTCTTGAACATCCAGCCCTTTTTACCATCTTCCAGACTTTGAACCAGCGCCCATCCGTTCTTTTCCTCAAAAAAAGTAAACTTTGCCCCGCGAGAATAATTACCTAAAGGTTCGGTCCGTGAACTAGGGCCTGCCCGCATACGAAGCCCCACAGCAGTAACAACCAGATCAACCTTACCGGTATGAACAGGTATAGGTGCGGTTTTAGTTCCCGGCTCAATAACAATATTTAGAGCAGCATTTGGGTCCGGCGGTGAACCGTCACTGATTTTATACGTACGTTCAAACGGCTTTTTTGGCGCAGAACTGCGTTCCAAATTGCGCTCCAACGCACTTTTGGCAACTTCAGATTTCGGCATTGGCGGCAATGATTCGAAACTGAACAACCAGACCATCAGCCCGGCCGTCGCAGCAAAGCATACGCCAAATCCTATTAAACTTCCCCGTGTCATAATTGACATATATGCACTTCCCAAAGGTAAGTTCAACCATAGAGCGCATACATTCAAATAAATTTGCCTCTCGAGACATCTTGCCTTAGGATCCTGACCTTACGCAATAATGACAATTCCATATCCACAAGACAATTGCATCTGCACGCGATCAGTCGCAACATTAGACAAAGTTAATGAAGATCCCAGCTTTACAAATCGATTATCCAAGGGCCATTTCACCCCGCTAAGCGACAATCCGTCCAGATCACTAAAGCCAACAAGACTGAAAAGACTGCCCACTTCAGCTTCAAATTCAAATCGCAACCTATAACCCTGTTCGACAAAAAACGGCAAAACCTGCTGTGCACCACAAAACGAGCAACACTTGATTTTACGCTTTGCCAAAGCAATCAATTGCATATGATGGCTTGCAACCATATCAAAACGCCCACCGCCAGCACCAATCAAAACAATCTCACTGGCCCCGTGTTCAATGGCATAAGCAATCGCCAAAGCCCCGTCACTATCATCTTTGTCTTTTGAAAAACAACGACGATCGACATTTGCCCAACGCTGTTTCATTTCCGGTGAACTTGAATCAAAATCGCCAATCCAAACTTCAGGTTTAAGACCTAATGCATCAGCATGTCTAATGCCGCCATCAACGCCAACCACTCGCCCGCCGGTCAGATGTTTTTTCAACCGTGGCGTTAAAACCACATCACCATTTAGTAAAATTACAAATTTGCTCATGTTCATGGATTTACATTTTTACTTGCAAAGACGCAATCCCATCGCCATATTGACCATGCTCACCGGGGTGCCTTTAGAGGCTGAGAGGTAAAAGACATTCTTTTACTAACCCGATGAACCTGATCCGGCTAATACCGGCGGAGGGAGTGGCGCGTTTTCCAAAACACATCACCCATCCGATCAATGCCTTTTATAACTTTAGGAGTTGACGCGATGCGTTTTATACTAACCACCCTGGCTCTATTTGGAGCTCTCATAGGGTTTATTGCCAACCCGGCAAATGCCAAACCTACCTTGACCATTTACACCTATGACAGTTTTACCGCAGACTGGGGCCCTGGCCCACAAATCAAAACAAATTTTGAAAGTATTTGCCAATGCACCTTAAACTGGGTTTCCGTCAGTGACGGCGTTGCTTTACTCAATCGTTTAAAACTAGAGGGCAAAAAAACCAAAGCCGACATTGTCCTTGGTCTTGACACCAACCTTGTAAAAGAAGCGCGAAAAACCGAGTTATTTGAACCAATTCGCATTGGGTTGCCAGAATCCAAAGTAATCAAACATTGGAAAAGCGATGCTTTTATTGCCTATGACTACGCACCGTTTGCCGTAATCTATGACACCGAAAAAATGAAAAATCCACCTAAAAGCCTTGATGAACTGGTTAATGGCCCGGCCGATCAAAAAATCATTTTGCAAGACCCACGCACTTCAACCCCCGGTCTTGGCTTTTTGTTATGGATAAAAGCCGTTTATGGCGATAAAGCTGGTGAAGCCTGGAAAAAACTTTCCCGTCGCATCCTCACAGTCACACCAGGTTGGAGTGAGGCTTATGGTCTGTTTACCAAAGGCGAAGCGCCGATGGTTTTAAGCTATGTCACTTCACCTGCCTATCACATGATCGAAGAAAAAACCAACCGCTATCAGGCGGCCAAATTTTCTGAAGGGCATTACCTTCAAATCGAAGTAGCAGGCTTACTGAAATCATCAAAAAACAAGAATCTAGCCAAATATTTCTTTAAATTTATGATGTCGGCCGGATTTCAGGATCAAATCCCAACAAAGAACTGGATGTTCCCGGCCGGCATTACTTCAAAGCCATTACCTAAAGAATTTGACAAGCTCATCAAGCCTGAAAAGCTCTTACTACTCTCTCCTCAAGATGTTGCTGATAATCGCAAAGCCTGGGTTGATGAATGGCTCACAGCCACCAGTAAATAAATTAAAAGTTAAAAACCCATGCTACAGCGCGTCGAAACCCATTACAAAGTGACAGGTTTTGCCGCGCTTTTTTTTATGGCTGGTTTTACCTTAATCGCCTTCCTGGCGTTAAGTCTGACAGACCAAAGCCATTTTGACCTTTCCAAGATCATGGCCGATGCCTATCTGGGCAACATAATTGTTTTCACCTTAAAGCAAGCAGCCCTGTCAACGCTGCTTTCAATCAGTCTTGCCGTACTCGTTGCTTTAGCCTTGGCGCGTCGCACTCATTTTATCGGCCGCAGTTTCATCTTAAAACTCTTTGCTCTGCCCCTCGCCCTGCCGCCATTGGTTGGGGTTTTGGCCGTGCTTGGATTATGGGGAAATGCGGGATGGATCAAGCACCTGATCACCAGCTTGGGTTTTGATAAACCGTCATACTCAGTCTTTGGCCTTTCTGGTATTCTCATTACTCACGTCTTTTTCAACCTGCCTTTGGCCGCCCGTTTAATATTGGAGCAAATTGAAAATACCCCATCTGAAAACTGGCGGTTGGCCGCGCAATTGGGTCTACCTCATATATCAGTTTTTAAACTCATCGAATGGCCCGCAATTAAAACGGTGTTACCCGGTATCACCGCACTGGTTTTCATGCTCTGCCTCACCAGTTTTACCATTGTCCTCACCCTTGGCGGCGGCCCGGCATCAACAACCCTGGAAGTTGCCATTTATCAATCCTTACGGTTTGACTTTGACCCGGCCCGCGCCGTAACGCTGGCCCTGATACAACTTGGCCTGATCGCTATATTTTTAGGCTTGTCATTCAAATTCACCAAAGCCCTACCGCAAACAATTTCATTAAAAAAAACCAGCAATCGCCCCCTCACCCACGGCAAAATCTATCACGCCTTTGATGCCATAATCCTCACCATCGCCAGCTTATTCATCATCCTACCCCTCGCCTCCATCATCACCGATGGGCTGACAAGTAACTTGCCCCGATTACTCTCAACCCCAAAAGTCTGGTCCAGCATTTTAACCAGCCTCATGCTTGCTGTTTTAAGCGCCTGCCTTGCCGTTTTCATGTGTTGGTCAATGATAAAATCCATCAAAACCTCCACAGGCAGATATGCTCAAGTCGTTAATTTCATTGCCAATTCAATTTTGGTCATGCCCGCTATTGTCCTTGGTGCTGGCTGGTTTGTGTTGTTGCAACGCTTAGGGCTGGTGTTTTCTTTCACCCCGTTTCTGGTCATCATTATTAATGCCTTTATGGCCCTGCCGTTTATTTTCCGCATCTTATCGCCCGCTATTGCTCAGGCAAACAACCAAACCCAAAAACTGGTCACCAGCCTTGGTATAACAGGTTGGACACGGTTTCAAAGAATTGACCTGCCCGCCTTAAAACGCCCATTGACCCTAAGCTTTGCTTTTGCCATGGCCTTATCAATCGGTGATTTAGGGGTCATTGCGCTGTTTGGTTCACAAGATTTTTCCACCTTGCCATTCTTATTATTTCAATCCCTTGGCAGCTACCGCACTAACGATGCCCAAGGCCTTGCATTCATATTAGCCATGCTTAGCCTTGGCATTCTTTATCTGGGCGAACTTTATGCCCATCACCTACCCCCCACAAAAAAACCCATCGCAAACGGTGTCGACAACAATGCTTGAACTCAAACACCTCAATCTGATTTATGAAAATTTTTCCTTTGATTATGATGCAAAAATTGAAAAAGGAAGCTTGCTGGCCATCATCGGACCAAGTGGCGGTGGCAAGTCAACATTACTCGACCTGATCGCTGGTTTTGCCACACCAAATGCTGGCAGCATCTGGTTTAATGGGCAAGAGCTGACACATCAGCCACCTGCCCAGCGCCCTGTCTCAATGATCTTTCAGGAAAATAATTTATTCGCCCATTTAGACATAGCCACCAATATTGCCCTTGGCATCTCGCCTGACTTAAAGCTCTCCAAACAAGATCACATCGCTATATCGCGCGCCCTTGAGCGGGTTGATCTTGCCGGCTTTGAAAACCGCCTCCCGCAAGAGTTATCAGGCGGCCAGCGTCAACGCGCAGCCCTGGCCCGCACCCTTGTTCGCGATAAACCATTATTACTGCTTGATGAACCTTTTGCCGCTTTAGGACCTGCCCTTCGCCAGCAAATGTTGGGCTTAATCAAAGAGCTGCACGATGAGCAAAACCTCACCACCTTACTGGTTTCCCATCAGCCCGAAGATGCTAAATCAACAGCCACCCACACCGCTTTTTTAAAAGACGGCAAACTATCAATTTTAAAACCAACGGCTGAGTTTTTTGCCATTAAAGACAACCCCGACCTAAAGGATTATCTGTGACTTGATTGCAGATATTTTACCAGGGTAACTGATAACCTTCTGCATGCCAAAACGTGCCTGTCGTCTCCATGCTCAAATCATCAATACGGGCAACCAACCCTTTGGCAGAACTTGCCGTATCAGTCATGCCATTACCGCCCGTCATATTGGTTTTCACGTAACCTGGATGCAATAAAATAACTGCAATACCGCGCGGTTTGAAATCATGCATCAAATTAACACCTGCCATATTGGCCGCAGCTTTTGACATACGGTAGCCATAATTTCCACCCGAACCATTATCGGCCATTGAACCAACGCGACTGGTTAAAATGCCCACTTTTGATCCTTCACGCAGGTTATCCGACAAAGCTTTTGTCACCCGCAGCGGCCCAAGCGTATTAACCTCATATTGTTTTCGCATCCGATCAAAATCAAGATCATCAAACCGCTCGCTGGTTAATATGCCCGCATTGTTAATCAACACATCGACACGGCGATCACCAACCGCCTGACGCAAAAGCTCAACGCCCGCATCATCGCAAACGTCCACCCCTTCAACCACTTGGCAGTCAGTAGCATTCAGCTCATCACTTGCTGTTCGACATGCAGCAACAACCTCATCACCGCGCGCCTGTAATTGTTGAGCCATGGCTAAACCAATACCCTGATTTGCCCCTGTAATCACAACCAATGCCATCGTCAGTTTCCTTATTTAAATGACAGAATATATTCAGCAATCGCTCTGGTATCGCTGTCTGGAAGTTTAGACATATTGGTTTGCACTTCACCCATGCCACCGCTCGATATATCCTCATATCCCATAATTTCACCAAACCGCAGCGCCGAATTTAAATCCTCAATATCTTTAAACTTTTTACGCTTAACCAGCCCAACCAAAGACGGTACTTTGCCTTTTCCTTCAGGGTGCGGACCACCCTGTAAGATACGAGAGTAATCACTCACCATTAAAAAATTACGCGGTGTATGACATTCACTGCAATGGCCCGGCCCTGTTACCAAATAGGCCCCACGGTTCCAACCGGCACTTTGGCTCGGCTGAGGTTCAAACTCGTTGGTCTGTAAACCTAACCATTTCCACCCCCCAACACCGCGTCGCAATAAATCCTCACCAAACAGCGATGTCTTTTTATTCTCTGAAGCATCAACAGGTTTAAGCGTGTTAAGATAAGCCTGTAAATCAAGCAGATCCCCCACCGACATATGCGTATAAGATGTATAGGGAAAGGCAGGGAAATAATGTTTGCCCTCAGGGCTCAAACCGCGTTTCATCGCATTCAAAAACTGCAACGAGCTCCAACGGCCAATGCCGGTTTTTTCATCAGGGGTAATGTTGGGCGGAAAAAACAGACCCACGGGTGTTTTCAAAACCGCCCCACCCGAAGGTAGGTTTTGAGCTTTCACACCCTTTGCTGGACGGTGACACGAAATACAGCCACCTGCATTATACAAAATCTGACCATTTTTCAGATCAACTTTATGACTCGCAATTTGAGTTGAAATCGCTGTTTCATCTAACGGATTTGGTCCAGAAATAAAGTAAAAAGCCACAGCCCCGGCAATGCCAAGGGCTGCAACCAGAATTGCAATTTTCTTTTTCATAAAAATTCAACGCAACTATTGTTTAGGTGCGCGATATTTCTCATGACATGCTTTACAACCAGCACCCACTTTACCAAGGGCGGGCATAAACGCAGACTGCTCTGTCACACCAGCCATATTATCAGCCGCTGCAATAGCTGTTTTCATTGCCGTCTGAAAGCCTTCCATATCAAGCCATATCTCATCTTTAGCGCGCGTTTTCACCCCCGAATCAGGGCCGGTTCCTTCGGGAAACAATGATTTTGTCGCATTAAGATTAGCTTTAATTGTAAGGGCTGCTTTTTTTACTACATCTGGATCAAAAGCAGTTTGCCCTTTTGCAATTCCAACCAGAACCTTAATCCCGCCGCCAACAGCTTTCATCGCTTTTTGACGTTCGCCAATTTTATTCAAATGACCTCCCGCCATCACTCCACCTGCTGAAATTGCCAATGCAGCAACAATGCCTGTCATTAATTTTGTGGTCTTTCTCATTCATCTGTTCCTATTATTATCACGCCAGTTCTGCACCTGCCGCTAGTTGAAAAATCCCTCTTTGCTCAGGGTATAAACCCTTACCTATAGTGAACTTTTAAAACGCTTCGCGCAAGTGACGACGGATAATTTTTCCCGTCGTTGTCATTGGTAGTTCAGATTTAAAAATCACCTCACGCGGATATTCATGGGCCGAAAGTTTCTCCCGAACATGTTGAGCAATGTCATCGGCCAGTTGAGCGCTTTCCTTTGCCCCATCAACCAAAACCACAAAAGCCACTACAATTTGCGTGCGCAATTCATCAGGCTTACCAACAACCGCCGCCAATTTTACCGCTTCATGACCAAGTAAACAATCTTCAATTTCACCCGGGCCAATACGATAACCCGACGAGGTAATAATATCATCATCTCGGCCAACAAAATGAAAATAGCCCTCATCGTCCACAACCCCCTGATCGCCCGTCATCAACCAATCACCGACATATTTGTCTTTGCTGGCTTGCGGTTTGCCCCAATATTCTAAAAACATCACAGGGTGCGGGCGTTTTACAGCAATATTTCCAACCTCATTAAAACCAAGCTGTAAGCCTTCATCATCAACAATTCCAACAATAGAACCAGGCACAGGTTTGCCAATGGCACCAGATTTTATCACCCCTAATTTATCGCAGGATTCAAGCACCAAATTACATTCAGTCTGACCATAAACCTCATTGATATGCATAGCCAATTCCCGTTTTGCCCAAGATTGAAGCTGTGCGCCCACCGCCTCACCACCAGAAAAAATCGTCCGTAAAGATACTTTGTTCTTGATATTTTCAGGAGTCTGCATCCGCATAATTTTCAGCGCTGTTGGGGGCAGGAACACATTGCGAATGGGCAGCTCCTGTAACAAATTCCACGCTTGGGCGGCATCAAACTTATCAAATTTATGCGCCACAACGGGCTTGCCAAAATAAAGCGCCGGCAACATCACATTTAACAATCCACCCGCCCATGCCCAATCAGCAGGTGTCCACATCATATCGCCTTCTTGTGGGAAAAATTCATGGGCAAATTGCACCCCCGGTAAATGGCCAAGCAAAACCCGATGCCCATGCAGCGCGCCCTTGGGTGGCCCAGTGGTGCCAGAGGTGTAAATCATCAGGGCAGGATCATCTAACTTTGTGTCCACTGCTTCAAACACATCAAAACAACCAGCACTTTGCTTTTCAAGGTCAACAAGACCTTCACAATCTCCAACGCTTAAAATCAACTCAAGCCCATCATTACCTGCACTGGCCTCCATGATTTTATCGGATGAAGGAGGCGAAATAACAACGGCTTTTGCCCCACTATTTTCCAGCCGATAACTTAAACCATCTGCGCCAAACAACATTGCCATTGGCACCGCAATTGCGCCCATTTTATAAATCGCAATATGAAGG
>JALWJW010000366.1 GCA_026996935.1 Hyphomicrobiales bacterium | reverse complement strand
CCGAGATTACGCTCAAGCTGCGTGAGGATGCTTTGGAGTTTTTAGAAGAAGCGCGTATCGAGCAAATCGTTACGACCTATTCAGATCATATTACTTATCCAATTGCCCTGGATGGGGAAGAACCTCGGCAGCTTAATGCGGCCAATGCGATTTGGACGCGGCCAAAATCTGAGATAACGTCTGAACAATATAAAGAATTTTTCGGTGCTGTGTCCGGGGTTTATTCTGATCCTGCCTTAACGTTGCATTACAAGGCTGAAGGGTTAAATGAATATACCGTCTTGCTTTTTGTACCAGAAGAGCGGCCTTATGATTTGTTTGACCCAGAACGCCGGGGCAAACAAAAGCTTTATGTTCGCCGGGTGTTTATTACCGATGAAGCTGAAATGCTGCCTGCTTATTTGCGGTTTGTGCGCGGGGTGATCGATTCAGAAGACATGCCGCTCAATCTATCTCGTGAAATGTTGCAGGACAATCCAACCGTTGCGAAAATTCGCAAAGCAGTGACGGGCAAAGTTTTGAGCGAACTTAAAAAATGCGCTGAAAAAGACAGTGAAAAGTTTGCTAAAATCTGGGCGGCCTTTGGTTCTGTTATCAAAGAAGGTCTTTATGAAGACATGGAGCGCCGCGATGTGCTGTTTGAACTGGCGCGGTTTAGAACCACAACCAGTGATGAAGAAACGGTGACGCTTAAAGACTATGTTGAGCGGATGAAGGAAAATCAAACCGCGATTTATTATGTCACGGGTGAAAGCCCTGAAAAAGTGGCGCAAAGCCCTCAGCTTGAAGGTTACAAAGCGCGCGGCTTAGAGGTGTTGTTGCTTAGTGACCCTGTTGATAGTTTTTGGGTGCAAACAGCACTTGGCTATGAAGGCAAGCCGTTTAAATCGATCACTCAAGGGGCAGATGATTTAGCCAATATTGAACCTGAAGAAAAAGATGACAAAGACAAGCCAAAAGAAGCTGATGAAGATGCTGTGGCGGCCTTGTTGGTGGCGATGAAAGATGCGCTGGGTGATAGTGTGCAAGATGTGCGTAAATCTACCCGTCTGACCGACAGCCCTGTTTGTATCATTTCCGGTGAGGGTGGTTATGATCGCAATCTTGAAAAAATCTTGGCCATGCAAAGTAAAGGTGAGGCACCGGTTACAGCGCCTATTTTGGAAATCAATGCGTCAAACGAGTTGATTAAAGGATTGGCGGAAAAGGCAAAAGCAGATAAATCCAGCGTGAGTGATGCAGCTCATTTATTGCTCGATCAGGCTTATATTCTGGAAGGTGAGCGCCCCAGCGATGCGGTGGCTTTTGCCAAACGAATGTCTGATGTTCTAACCAAGGTCTTTAGCTAAGTGACAACGGCCCCCAGCAATGCGCTGCACATTTTTATTGACGGTGATGCTTGTCCTGTAAAGGAAGAAGTATACCGTGTTGCAGCGCGTTATGGGGTGCCAATAACTTTGGCGGCAAATTCATATTTTCGAGTGCCGCGCGGTGTTGAGCAGGTGGTGGTTGATGCCACGCCTGATGCGGCTGATGATTATATTGCTGAGAAAGCACATGAAAAATCAGTGGTTATAACGGCTGATATTCCGCTGGCTGATCGTTGTTTGAAAGCAGGTGCGATTGTGCTTGGCACCAATGGCAAACCGTTTACGGAAAATTCCATCGGGGCAGCATTGGCCACACGCGCTTTGATGGCGGATTTGCGTTCAGGTGGTGATATAGTTGGTGGCCCGCCGCCATTTTCAAAACAGGATAGGTCTCGTTTCTTGTCTGCTTTGGACGAGGCTTTGGTGCGCCTGAAACGTGGCTAGTTTCAGCTTGATTAAAGAGTTCTGCCCCTAAGGTCTTTGACGCGAGCAACACCAATAATTTCACCAACAGTTCCCTTTTGCAAAAGCACGACACAATCGCGTTTGCTTGATTTATCTTTGCTCAAATCTAGGCTGGCTTTTGGCAGTTTGAGTTCCAAGGGCTTGCCTTCCCACATGCCAACAGGGATCATTTGGCGAACCACATTATGGTAGGTGATTTCTTTGCCGCTGTTTTCGCCGCGTTTGATGGGAACAAAAACTTTTTGCGCTGTCATGATTAGCCATATGGTTGCTTTTTGCGAGGATGGAATGTTTTTATTTTCTCCAACATCAATGATAAGCTCATTGTTTTTTTGGCTGATGTTAATTGGTACGCGTGGGGTTTTTGCTGTTGCTTGTTTCAGCGCGTTCATTACTTGTTTGCGGCGCGAACCAACCACGTCTAAACGACCATTGATAATCATTTGCGGTGTGTAGATTTGTTGTGAACCACGGTTGGCGGCATATTGTTTTTGACGTTTTGTGTGATCAGGTGAACCCAGGGTGTCGCGCCAACCAAGATAATCCCAATAATCAACATTCATGCTTAGTGGAATGATGTTGTTTTTTGTTGCCAATTCGCCAAGCAGTTTATCGGCAGGTGGGCATGATGAGCAACCTTGTGAGGTAAACAGTTCAACAACGATAGGCTGATCTGAGGATGCGTTTATGGATTGGGCGCGTGATGAGCGCGAGGCAAGGGAGGCAAGCGAGGCCGCCCCTAAAGTCAACGCCGTTCGGCGGGAAATATTTGTTTTATCTATCATGAAATATAGATGGCATAAAACAGTCTCACACGCCACTCACTTTGAGGTGAGAGAGCAGTGACAGTTTGTGAAGTGGTTTATAAGGTGCAACTCATTGCACCCTATGTTTGTGTGTAGGGCGCAATGTATTGCGTCGTTGTTAGGTGGTTAGCTGTGCAAGGTGCAATGGATTGCACCCTACGAGTTGGCCAGGTTTCTCAATACATATGACAGGATGCCGTCATTGATGTAGTAGTCGAGTTCATCAAGGGTATCGATACGGCTGAGAAGTTCTATGGATTGAGTTGAACCGTTAGAAGATTTGATGGTGGCGGTGAAGGTTTGTTGTGGTTCTAGTTTGCCATCAAGGCCTTCAATCGTCACTGTTTCATCGCCTTTAAGGCCAAGTTTTTTCCAGTTATCTCCAGCTTTAAATTGCAATGGTAGAACGCCCATACCGATGAGGTTTGAGCGGTGAATGCGTTCAAAGCTTTCGACAATCACAGCGCGAACGCCAAGAAGCTTGGTGCCTTTAGCGGCCCAGTCACGAGATGAACCTGTGCCATATTCTTTACCACCAAAGACAACCAATTGGGTGCCTTCCTCTTTGTAGCGCATGGCAGCATCATAAATGTCCATGACTTCACCTGATGGTTGGAATTTGGTTACACCGCCCTCAATGCCATCAACCATTTGGTTTTTGATACGGATATTGGCAAAGGTGCCACGCATCATTACTTGGTGGTTGCCACGGCGTGAACCGTAAGAGTTGAAGTTTTCAGGGCGCACCTGGAAGTCACGTAAATAACGCCCAGCAGGGCTGTCACCTTTAATGGCTCCAGCAGGGGAAATGTGATCGGTAGTAATTGAATCTCCAAACAGGCCGAGAATGCGTGCTTCGACAATGTTTTCAACCGGATCTGCTTCCAGTTTCATGCCTTCAAAATACGGTGGGTTTTGAATGTATGTTGATTTATCGGACCAACCATAGGTCAAGCTGTCTTCAACTTTAATGGCTTGCCATTGTGGATCGCCGGCAAAAACGTCAGCATAGCGAGAGACAAATTCATCACGTGTTACAGCGCTGGCCACCGTATCAGCAACTTCTTTTGATGTTGGCCAGATGTCTTTCAGATAAACATCATTGCCATCTTTGTCTTGGCCCAATGGGTCTTTTGTGATGTTGACATTCAAATTGCCTGCAATAGCATAGGCGACAACAAGGGGTGGGGAGGCCAGATAGTTGGCGCGCACATTTGGTGAAATACGGCCTTCAAAGTTGCGGTTGCCTGATAAAACAGATGTTGAAATAATATTGTTTTTATTGATGGCATCAACATAGGCTTCTTCCAGCGGTCCAGAGTTACCAATGCAGGTGGTGCAACCATAGCCAACCAGATCAAAGCCGATTTTGTCCAGATCATCTTGCAGGTTGGCTTTTTTAAGATATTCGGTCACCACTTGAGAGCCGGGTGCCAATGAGGTTTTAACCCATGGTTTAACCGTTAGACCAAGCTTGTTGGCGTTGCGCGCCACAATGCCTGCGGCAATCATCACAGACGGATTTGAGGTGTTGGTACAAGAGGTGATTGCAGCAATCATGATATCACCATGGCCAAGGTCATGGTCTTTGCCTTCCACCGGGAAGCGTTTGGTTGGGGCATCGTTGTTTTTAAATTCGTTTTTCACTGCTTCGGCAAATTTCGTATCTGCCTCGCTGAGCACAATACGATCTTGCGGGCGTTTAGGACCGGAAATGGCTGGTACAACGGTTGAAATATCCAGTTCAACAACAGAGGTGAATGTGGGTTCTGCCGAATCGGCTGAGCGGAACATTTCCTGGGCTTTGGCATATTGTTCTACCAGTGCGATTTGGTCTGCATCGCGGCCCGTGTTTTCTAAATATTCTAAGGTTTCATTTGATACGGGAAAGAACCCGCAAGTTGCGCCGTATTCTGGGGCCATGTTGGCCAAAGTTGCCTGATCGGCCAAAGATAAATGGGCCAGACCTTCGCCGCAAAATTCAACAAATTTGCCAACAACGCCTTTTTCGCGCAACATTTCAACAACCCGCAACACAAGGTCGGTTGCCGTAACACCTTCTGATAATTTGCCGGTGAGGCGGAAGCCGATGACTTCGGGGATCAACATGGATATGGGTTGGCCAAGCATGGCAGCTTCGGCCTCAATGCCGCCCACACCCCAGCCAAGAACAGCCAGACCGTTAATCATTGTGGTATGGCTGTCGGTGCCAACAACACTGTCAGGGTAAGCCACTTCATTACCGTCGGCATCTTTTTTGGTCCAAACGGTGCGGGCCAGATATTCAAGGTTTACCTGATGGCAGATGCCCGTTCCTGGAGGCACAGCGCGGAAGTTGTCAAAAGCACCCTGGCCCCATTTTAAAAATTCATAGCGTTCGGCGTTACGTTCATATTCGCGTGCCACGTTTGCGGCAAAAGCTTGCTTATTACCAAAATTATCGACCATGACAGAATGGTCAATGACAAGATCAACCGGGGCGAGGGGGTTGATTTTTTCAGGGTCACCGCCAAGGTTTTTAATGCCATCGCGCATCGCAGCCAAATCAACAACAGCCGGTACGCCAGTGAAATCCTGCATCAACACGCGGGCTGGGCGGAAAGCGATTTCGGCAGATGATTTGCCTTCTTTAAGCCAATCGGCAATGGCGATGATGTCGTCTTTGGTAACAGAGCGGCCATCTTCGTTGCGCAGCAGGTTCTCTAAAAGGACTTTTAAAGTGTAGGGGAGTTTGGAAATGTCCGGCAGGCCATTCTTTTCAGCTTCTACCAGGCTGAAATAAGTAAACGGTTTGTCACCAACATTGAGGGTTTTGCGGCATTTGAAACTGTCTATAGGCGTGGTCATTTTACGTATCGACTCCTGAACTTCATATGGATTTTGTTATTCTGGCGCTCTTGTAATACCTTTTTGTCGCAGTTGCTAGTGCCTGCTAATGGATAGTTCGTTTGATCTCATCAATTCTATGCTGTACATCGTGGGCATGAAATTAACTGGTAAAGCTTTAAGTTGTGAGCGCGGTGGGCGCCAAGTCTTTGATGGACTTGATTTTTCTGTCGAATCTGGCGGTATGCTGGAGTTGCGCGGTCCCAATGGTGCTGGCAAAACAAGTTTGCTACGCATGATCGCGGGATTAAATGAACCTGCACGGGGTGAATTTGAGATTCAAGAGGGTGATAATGAGGTGAACTTGGCGCAAATCTGCCATTTTATTGCTCATCAGGAAGCCTTTAAGCCAGCATTGACTGTAGCGGAAAACTTACAGTTTTGGGCCGATTTTTTATCAGGCAGTGATGATAAGGCCGATATTTCAGTGGCATTAGAAGCTTTTTCTATGGAACCATTAGCTGAATTATCTGCCGCTTTATTGTCTGCCGGGCAAAAACGCCGTCTGGCCCTTGGCCGCCTTGCAATGATTAAGCGCCCGATATGGTTGTTGGATGAACCAACTGTGGGGCTGGATAAAAAATCAGTAGGGCAGTTGCAATCACTTATGCGTCAACATCTTGATGAGGATGGGATAATCATTGCAACGACTCACATTGATTTGGGTATGGAGGGGGCAAAAGTGTTTGATTTTGCCACTTTGCCTGAACGCGCAGATCATGGAATGTATGATGATGCTGATTTAGAAGAGGGCATGCTATGAAGTCGTTTATGGCTCTTTTAAAGCGGGACCTTGTTTTAGCATGGCGCCAGGGTGGCGGTGTTGGTACAGCGGTTGGGTTTTTTCTTACTGTTATTGTGTTGTTGCCGCTCGGCATTGGTCCTGATCAATCATTATTGCAACGTATTGCACCGGGTGGATTGTGGATTGCGTTGTTGTTGTCTGTGCTATTGTCAGCAGACCGGATTTATCAGGCTGATTATGATGATGGTTCTCTTGAGGTTTTAACAATGGGCGCGATGCCTTTAGAAATTGTTGCAGCGGTTAAATCTTTATCTCATTGGCTGACATCGGGGTTACCTTTGGCGATTATTGCGCCTTTGTTGGGTTTTCTGCTTAATCTGGATACCTCTTTGGTGTTTCCGATTATGGGGGCGATGATGTTGGGCTCCATTGGGTTGTCATTTCTGGCCAGTCTTGGGGCAGCGGTGACGGTTGGCCTTCGCCGTGGGGGATTACTGGTGTCGTTGTTGGTGTTGCCGCTTTATGTGCCGGTGATGATTTTTGGTATTTCAGCCAGCTCTGGCGGATTGTCTGGGCCTGATGTTTCAAGCGCCGCCATGGGTATTTTGTCCGGTATTACTTTGGTTATTCTTGTTGTCGCGCCCTTTGGCTCAGGGGCTGCGCTGCGAACCTATATGCGGTAAATTCATTACAATTTTGTGAGATTTGTCACAAGTCAATTGCAACGTCCTAGAAGAGAGACTAAAAACCAGCCATGGCTAAAATAGAAAAATTTGCAAACCCGACGCGGTTTTTGCGGTTACAAGAAAAAGTACAACTCTGGTTAGTGGCAATTACTGTTATTTTGTTTGCTGTTGGCCTTTATTATTCTCTGGTAAAAGCGCCGGCTGATTATCAACAGGGCGAGACGGTGCGGATTATGTTTGTTCATGTACCGGCTGCCTGGGGTGCAACCATGGTTTATGCCGTAATGGCCCTGTCATCTGCTATCGGTATTATTTTCCGTCATCCGCTGGCTGATTTATCGGCCAAAGCTGCAGCGCCCATTGGGGCGGTGTTTACGTTTTTGGCTTTGTTTACCGGTGCGCTTTGGGGTAAACCGATGTGGGGTACTTATTGGGTTTGGGATGCACGGCTCACATCGTTTTTTGTGTTGTTTCTTTTGTATCTTGGATATATGGCAATTTGGCAGGCGATTGATGATCACCATCGTGCCGCGCGGATTGCGGCTATTGTTGCTCTGGTTGGCGCGATCAATTTGCCCATTATCAAATTTTCGGTTGACTGGTGGAACTCGCTACACCAGCCTTCTATTATGTCGATGAAGGGTTCGAGTGTTCATTCATCGATTCTCATTCCATTGTTGATTATGGCGCTGGCCTATTCTTTCCTGTTTTTAACTTTACATTTGTTGTCATTGCGAGCTGAATTGCGCAAACACAAAATTCGTCAGTTGCAAATGCAAGCAGCAAAAAGGGTTTAATTTAATGGATTTTTCTGCACCACACGTTGACTTCGTTATCATTTGTTATGTTGTTTCTGCGGTTTTGTTGTTGGCTATGTCAACAATGATTGTGATGCGTTCGCGCAGAGCAGATCGCCAGTTGGCCAAGCTTGAAACAGAACGGGCCAAGTGGCGGGCCGCAAAAACGGCGACACGATAATGAGCGAAGAGGTTGAAGAGAAAAAAGGATTTCCGTGGTTGTCATTATTACCGGTAATTTTGTTTATCGGGTTGGCTTTGCTGTTTGTTAAAGGGCTGAATAATGCAGGTCAAAACCGTAAGTTACCCTCGGTTTTAATTGGAAAGCCAGCACCTGAGTTTGATCTTAAACCCGTTGCCGGATTAGCTGAGCCTGTGCCTGGGCTGAAAACATCTGATCTTAAGAAGGGTACTGTGACGGTGGTGAATTTTTGGGCATCATGGTGTGTGCCTTGTCGTCAGGAACACCCTAATTTAATTGAGCTTGGCAAAATGTCAGGCAAAGAAGGCTTTAAGCTGGTTGGTATCAACTACAAAGATAAGCCCAAAGATGCCGCACGTTTCCTTCGCCAGCTTGGGTCGTCATATGCCGCTATTGGGTCTGATTATTCGGGCCGTGTTGGCATTGATTGGGGGGTGGTTGGCGTACCAGAAACCTATATTGTCGATGGTAATGGTGTGATTACCTATAAATTTATTGGCCCGATTTCTCGAAAAGCCATGATGGAAGATTTATTGCCTAAAATCCGTAAAGCGATTGGGAAAAAGTAATTATTACCACTTGCGTTTATTTGAGGTTTGCTCACGATGAAAGTGATTGATTTGCTTTCTAAAGAGTAGGCCTCATGTTTGATTATTCTTTGCTTCATTGGACGACATTTTTTACCGCTGCGGTATTGCTTAACTTGTCGCCGGGTCCTGATATCGCTTTCATTATGGGCCAAACGGTGCGTGGAGGGCGCAGCTCTGGTTTTGCTGCAATGTTTGGTATTTGGACGGGCGCGTTTGGCCATGTGCTCATGGCTGCGGCTGGTTTGTCGGCAATTTTAGCTACGTCAGCCGTGGCCTTTTCTGTGGTTAAGTGGGCTGGCGCGGCATATTTAATCTGGCTTGGTATTTCAGCTTTACGGTCGGATGGCGGAAAATTTATTTCTGATGATGTGAAAGTTAGTACCCAGTTTTTCCCGATTTTCCGACAAGGCATTTGGGTGGCTATCTTAAACCCCAAAGTAGCCATTTTCTTTTTAGCCTTCTTGCCGCAATTTGTTGTGGCAGGCGCTGGCCCTGTGTGGGCGCAATTGTTTTTACACGGTTGTTTGATTATCATCGTTGCTGCGTTCATTGAACCGCCGTTGGTGATCGCGGGTGAGAAACTGACGGGCAAACTACGCGGCAACCCCAAGATTGGTCTGTGGATGGACCGCAGCTTAGGGGCTGTGTTTATCGCGCTGGGGATCAGGTTGGCGCTTGAGGAACGGTGAGGGGTTTTGTTCAATTGATACAAATCATAATGCAGTAAATTTTTTTTCTATATAATTATCTGATAAAAATATACTGCAGAGGATGTGTACGATGTTTACTGTAAAGAACTCAAAGAAGATACTTGCCGGCATTGGTTTATTGGCGACTTTGGCTTATTCGCAACCTGGTCTTGCTGGTGGTTTGGATTCTGACATCGCTTGGAATGGGTTTTATGGCGGCTTACACATTGGTGCTGGGTTTGGTGATATTAAAGGTCTTGGCGCATTGGCCGGTGTTGATGCTGACGATAAGATGAGTGGTGTTGTTGGCGGGGTGTTGGCTGGTTGGAATGTAACAAAAAACAATTGGTTGTTTGGTGTTGAGGGCGATTTTGCGGGAACAGGTATTAGCGGTAAAATCAATATTCTTGGGGTTAATGTTTCAGAAAACATTAGATGGAATGGCAATTTACGCGGTCGTATTGGTTATCTTTTGACTCCCGATGTGTTGCTGTTTGGTGCAGGCGGTTTGTCCATCGCAGATTATAATATTAAGACCGATAGTCTGATTGCCGGTAATGACAGTTCTGTTTTTGTTGGCTGGACAGTGGGCGGCGGCATTGAAAGTGCTGCTTTAGATAATGTGCGATTAAGGCTTGAATATTTGTATGCTGACTACGGTTCAAAAAGAATGTTTAATTCGGTTGGCGGCGTGAATGTTACTCCAAGTACGCATACGGTTCGCGCGGCAATTATTTATCATTTCAATGGTTTGTGATTTTGGCCAGAATTGGGAGCCATGAATACCCACGGCCTGCGGCCTTAGCAATGGGTGTCAAGCACCGGTGTGACAAATATGAAGTATCTAACTTCATAAACCCTTGGCCACATCTCTCAATTTAAACTTCTGTATCTTCCCCGTTGAAGTCTTAGGCAGTTCACCAAATACCACCGTTTTAGGGGCCTTGAAGTTGGCTAAGTGTTCGCGGCAGTAGGTGATGGTTTCGGCCTGGGTTAATTCTTCGCCCGGTTTTAATTCTACAAAGGCGCACGGGGTTTCTCCCCATTTATCATCGGGGCGGGCGACCACGGCGGCGGCGGCGATTTTGGGGTGTTTGTATAGGGTATCTTCGACCTCAATCGAAGAAATGTTTTCACCGCCTGAGATGATGATGTCTTTGGAGCGGTCTTTGAGTTGGATGTAGCCATCAGGGTGCATAACGCCGAGGTCGCCCGAATGGAACCAGCCGCCTTCAAAGGCTTCTGCACTGGCTTGGCGGTTGCGTAAATAGCCTTTCATGACAATGTTGCCACGGAACATGACTTCGCCCATGGTTTCGCCGTCAGCGGGGACTTTTTCCATTGTTTCAGGGTCCATGACGCACAGGTCTTCAAGGGCTGGGTAACGCACGCCTTGACGGGCTTTTTTAGTGCTGCGTTCATCATCGGGCAGGTTGTTCCATTCTGCCT
>JALWJW010000365.1 GCA_026996935.1 Hyphomicrobiales bacterium | reverse complement strand
AGGGTTACTGTTGTGGTTATTTGCCAGTTTTTATTTTCGTCCATAAACGCGTGATGACGCGGTCAGTACGTTTATTATAAACCTTCGAACCCCAAAGTTTTGCTTTAACTTCTGGTGTCGGGAAGATTCCTTTATCGTCTTTTATTTCCTGTTCAACCATTGGCATTGAAGCTTTATTGGCATTTGCATACCAGACATAATTGGTAATATCAGCGGTAATTTGCGGATCCATAATAAAGTTTATGAACGCATGAGCCTCATCTTTATGTTTTGAATCAGCAGGTATTGCCATCATATCAAACCATTGCAATGCCCCTTGCTTTGGAATTGAATAACCAATTTCAATACCTTTTTTTGCTTCGCTGGCACGATCGCGGGCTTGAAATACATCACCTGACCAACCGACAGACACACACACATCACCATTTGCCAGATCAGAGATATATTGAGAAGAATGGAAATAACGAATGAACGGGCGCACTTTTTCAATAACAGCCGCACCCTTTTCCAGATCTTCCTTTTTTGTTGAGCGTGGATCAAGCCCTAAATACTTCATAGCGGCCGGGATCATTTCTGTTGGCGCATCTAAGAATGTAATACCACAATCTTTCAATTTGGCCGCATTGGCGGGATCAAAAACCAGCGCCCAGGAATCTGTTGGGGCTTTATCGCCTAAGCGCTTGGCCACCATTTTTGTATTATAGCCAATTCCCGTGGTTCCCCACATATAAATTACCGCATGCTCGTTGCCCTTATCATAATTGGCCGCTGCCTTCATAAGGTCAGGATCCATATTTTTCAGATTAGGTAATTTTGATTTATCCAGTTTGGCATAAACACCGGCGGCAATTTGGCGTTGCAAAAAATCCGATGTCGGCACCACAACATCATAACCGGAACTTCCTGCCAACATTTTGGCTTCCAGCACTTCGTTTGAATCATAAACATCATAGGTTACTTTAATACCCGTTTTTGCTTCAAACTTTTTGATCGTGTCTTCTGCAATATAATCTGACCAGTTATAAACATGCAAAACCTTATCGGCAGCATTGGCCGAAATTGCCGACATTGCCACAAAGGCCGCGGTTGCTATTATTTTTTTCATTTTACTACTCCCTTAAATTTTCAAGCTGTTTCCATATATGTATTAAACTCAAAATCACTCATTTGCATGGCAAAGGTTTTTTGTTCTTGTTTTTTGCATGCAATGTATAAATTCATCAATAATGGCGAGAATACATTATCTAATGCCGAACCATTTTCAAATACTTCAATAGCGGTTTTCCAATCTGTAGGTAATGCGGTTACATTCTCACCAACTTCATCACCGCGCACAGGCGAAACAGGGTTCTGCTTCGCCTCAATTCCATCTAAAGCCGCACCCAGAACGGCCGCCAAGATAAGATATGGGTTTGCATCAGCACCTGCAACACGATGCTCAATACGCCGCGCTGCACTTGGGCCACCAGGAATGCGAATAGCAGCATGTCTATTCTCATACCCCCATGATACGATACTTGGTGCATGAGTATGCGGCTGTAAACGACGGTAAGAGTTTAAATGCGGCGCAAAAATGAGCGTTGATTGCGGCATTGCTTGCAGCAGACCGGCAACACCCCATAATAATTCATCAGAACCGGTTTCACCGCCATCATCAAAAATATTATGTCCATCTTCATCTAAAATAGAAAAATGAATGTGCAAGCCATTACCTGCTCTATCGGCATATGGCTTGGCCATAAAAGATGCAGCCAAATTATATTTGCGGGCAATGCCTTTAACCAGACGCTTAAAACTAAACGCATCATCAGCCGCTTTCATTGCATCATCAGTATGTAAAAGATTTATTTCAAATTGCCCTGCCCCACCTTCGGCAATTGCCGCATCTGCAGGAATATTCTGCTCTTTACAGGCAGCGTAAATATCGCTGAAAAACTGCTCAAAATGATCCAGCTCATCCACCGATAAAACCGCATTTGCATCAAGCCGCTTGCCCGTCATAGGAGACAATGGCGGTTGCGGTTTGGTTTCAGTTTTATCAAATAAATAAAATTCAAGCTCGGTGGCCACGACAGGGCGCAAACCCTTTGCCTTATATCTTAAAAGAACTTGCGCTAAAGCCCGGCGAGGGTCTGCAAGAAAAGGTTCGCCTTGTTCTGTTGTTTGCCATAAGGGCAACAAACCAGTTGGCTTTCCCAACCAATCAATCAATTGAATCGGGCGGCCTGTCCATTCTAAAACTCCATCACTATCACCCATCTCATAAACCAGTTGAGAATCGACGATATCATTGCCCCAAATATCAACACTGGTAGTTGATAGAGGAATTCGCAAACCACCACTCAGAGCTTTCTCAGCTTGAGAAACAGGAATAAGTTTACCACGCATAAGGCCGTTAAGGTCACATACACCAACGCGCAAGGATTCTATTTCTGGTCGTTGCTTCAACCAGTTTAGCATTTGCTGCTTTTCAGCACTCATGATGCGCACCCGATGTATAATGT
>JALWJW010000364.1 GCA_026996935.1 Hyphomicrobiales bacterium | reverse complement strand
TATGACTATTAGTGCTGTTATTGGACGGCCTGATTGGGGCTTGCTTGGTGTGGCGGCATGGACATTGATTTGTCTTGTTTTGCATGGGGTGCAATTGGTTCAGGCTTTTGCGGTCAAACCTAAGGGTGAGTCTCTAGAGTCATGGATGACGAAACCGCAAAACTCACCATCTGCAACGGTCGCTCAAAAATGAGTGTCGGTCTGATTATAAACCCCAAGTCAGGCAAAGAGAGCGGCTATGGCTTAAAACTGGCTGAAATTTTACGCCAGCGTGGGGTGGAACCTGATGTCGTTGAGGTTAAGGTCATTGAGGACTTTGGTGCTTTGCAAAACATGATGGATGATTTTGCAGCTCGTGAAATTACTACCTTATTTATCTCATCTGGTGATGGAACGGTGCAAGCCATTCAGACCGATATTGCCGAGCGTAAAAAATTTGCACAACAACCCGCGCTTTGTTTATTACCGCACGGTACGACGAATATGACGGCGGCAGATTTGGGTTTTTCGGTTAAATCTCTTGAAAAGCAAGCAGATTTTATTATTGGTCTTGGTCGTGGCGCTGCGCCGAGCGATGTGCGCAAACGCCCAACGGTGCGTGTGGTCAACCCACGTGATGGAATGACACGTCACGGGATGTTTGTTGGTACCGGTGCTGCATGGCAAGGCACGATGTTTTGTCAAACCGATGTTCATAAAACGGGCCTTAAAGGGGATTGGGCCACTTTTGCTACACTGGCAACAGCGTTGTTTAAGGCGGCATTTTTTAAAGCCAACCCAACAGATTTAAGCCGTATTGATCGGCCTTATGAAATGGAAATTGTTGGCGATGGTCAAGTGAAGGCGCGCGGTGGGCAATTGATGTATTTGGCAACAACGCTGCAAAAGCTTATTCTTGGGGTTAAACCGTTTTGGGGGGGGGCGAGTGGTACGATGCGTTCAACCATTATTGGTTATCCTCCACCAAATGTTTTTCGCTGGGCCGTGCCGTTAATGCGCGGTGGTGAAGAACGGAAGGTGCCTGATGGTGCGGTAAGCTTTTGTGCTGATGAGGTGCTGATCGATACCAAGTGTTCATTTGTTATTGACGGAGAGTTTTTTGATCCGCCAGAAAATGAACCATTGCGATTAGAGGTTGGGCCGGAGTTTTCTTATGTCTGCGGCTAGTCAACATGCCGAACAATTGGCGTTCGTTCAGCAGAGCCTTGATGTGACGGTTGGCGATGATATTCATGCGATGGCTGACTATGTACGCAGTGGTTTTGATGATGGTGCGGTTGCAGGTATCTTGGTTTATGGGTCGTGTTTGCGCGGAGTTAGCTCCAAAGACAGCTTGATAGATTTTTATGTTTTGGTTTATCGTGCCGATCAGGTAAGTTCAAATCGTTTGTCGGCAATTGGATGCAAGGTTTTACCGCCCAATGTGTACTATGCAGAAACTGGTTTTGAAGATCGAACCTTGCGGGCGAAATTTGCGGTATTGGATGTTGAGACTTTTGGCAAGTGGGTTAAACCGCAAACGAAAAACCCGTATTTTTGGGCGCGGTTTTCACAACCCTGCGGGCTGATGTTTTATAGCGATGAAAATGCCCGTGGTTTAATCTGTGAGCACATTAGGCAAGCGATTGAAACAATGTATGGCCATTGCCGCGGCTTTGGTCAGGGCAATGCGGGGTGGCAAGAGGCGCTGGTTAATACGTATCGCACCGAATTGCGCGCTGAAGGGCCGTCACGGGCGGCTGAAATTGTTGAACGTAATAGTGAATATTATGAGCGTATTGCTTCTTTGTTTGATGAAATAAAACCAACTAAAGCAACGTGGTTTTTGCGCCGTTTGCAGGGCAAAGCGTTTTCGGTTCTGCGCTTACTAAAAGCCTCACTGACCTTTACTGGCGGGGCTGATTATCTGGCGTGGAAGATTTCGCGCCATTCTGGTGTTGAGGTTAAATTAAAGCCATGGCAACGCCGTCACCCGATTATTGGGGCGTTGTTTATTCTGCCCGGTTTGTTGCGCAAAGGGGCGGTGAAGTGATGAGCTTTTAAGCTCTGTCTTGCCATCGTGATGGTGATCTGATGAGGCCTGTTGGTTGATTAAAGGCACCGTCTTCTAACTCTAAATATAATAATCGGGCTGGGTCGTTGGGCCCAGGCATCAAAAGGGTGTTAAGGGGAACCTGCTGAAAGCCGATTTTGGCATAGTAGGGGGCATCTCCAACCAGAATTATCAGTTTATGGCCTTGGGCTTTTGCCGCCGTGATGCCATGGCGCATAAGAGCAAGCCCGACACCAGCCGATTGCTGATTTGGTGCAACGGCCAACGGGCCTAATAGAATGGCTTTTGTACCAGTGTGTCCAAGATGAATATGCCAAAAGCTTATCGTGCCAATGATTTTATTGTCTATGGTTTTGGCGATGAAAGACAGATCGGTTACCGGTGTTTCGCCCTCGCGCAATCTGTAAGATGATTTTGTCTGCCGATCTAAGCCAAAAGCATCATCAAGAAGTGCTTCGACTTGGTTGTGATCGACTTGAGTTTGGGGATAGATTAGAAACTGTGATGAAGTCATTTTAGAGCGCCTTGATTGCATATTTTTGTTTTCGCAGTGCAAGGCGTGGTAAGTTACAAAGACTAAGAACAGGCCATGGCACAGCTATTGGTGAGAATTGTTTGTCGCAATTCTCGTCGCAATCCTCGTTGCAATTTTAAGCGCAACTCGTGAAGATGAGCATGTGGCGTGGTTGTTGTCATTCGTTTTTGTGTCCTTGAGTTGATGGCGTGCAAATAACATGATTGTCCTGCTGCGTCCATATTCAATTTTATCGGTTACTTTGTGAATTGAAAGTTTACGTAAGATGAATTAGTGTGGGGCAAATCAGATTGTGAGTGACCTTTTAAGGCGGGGTAATATCGATGACTGGTGCTGCTGAGAAGTCCAATGATAGCCTGTGGCAAAAATTTAAACATAAAAAACGCTGGGCGATTAAACGGTTTGGAAAAAAGGTTATTTATAGCCTTGCCAATTTTATGGAAAACCAGTCGTTGGTTGAAACGACCCCGTTTGTGTCTCATGAACAGTTCAAAGAACTTCAACAGTTTCAGGATAACTGGCAGGTGGTGGCAGATGAGGCACGTGATGTGTTGAAGTTTCGTGATGCTATTCCCGGGTTTGAAGAAGTATCTCGAGATCAGCACCGCATTGCCAAGGATAAACAATGGAAGACGTTTATTCTTTACGGGTTTGGCAAAAAAATGGAAACGAACGCGCTGATCGCACCTCAAACAACGAAAATGCTTGAAAGCGTACCAGACTTGCAAACCGCATGGTTTTCCATTCTTGCCCCGGGCTACCATATTCCGGCCCATACGGGGGTGACCAAAGGCATTTTGCGTGCGCATTTGGGGGTTATTATTCCTGAAGATTATGAAAAATGCCGCATTCGAGTTGGTGACGAAACCCGGTCCTGGCGTGAGGGTAGCCTGTTTGTGATTGATGATACTTATAATCATGAAGTTTGGAATGAGACAGATGAGGAGCGGGTCATTTTATTATTTGACTTTGACCGACCAATGAAATGGGGCGGTCGTTTTGCCAATAAACTGCTTTTGTCTGCAATGAAAATGACCGCGTTTTATCAGGAACCGAAGAAAAATATGGAAAAATTTGAGGATCGGTTTGAAGCTGCTACGCGGCGGGCAAATGAAAACCTTGAAAAGATGAGCGATCAGGGGCAATAAGGGGCACTCATTTTTTTTGAGTTGTTTTTTATGTTTCCTCAGGACCATTTATGATCAAAGTTTTCCGTATTTTTTTTGGTGCTGAAGGCACAAAACCCTTTCTGGTTTTATTGTGCCTTTTGCTGGCTGGTGCCAGTGAGGCTATTAGTTTAACTGCGTTGTTGCCGGTTGCTGCAAAAATTGGTGGCAGTGTGGATGGTGGCAATGAAACGGTGAATGTTCTTATTACTCAGGTATTGGCTGTATTTGGTCTGTCTCCAACATTGCCAACGCTGATTGTATTTGTCACTTGCGCCATGGTGTTGAAGTCGTTTTTGACTTTTTTGGCTATTTCTTACGCTGGTATTTCAGTAGCGATTGTCTCAACACGGATACGGCGTAAATTGTTGAATGCAATGTTTAAGGCGCGCTGGTCGTATTTTACCTCAAACAAGCCGGGCAAAATTGCCAATGCGATTTCTAATGATGCGACACGGGCGGGCGATGCTTATTATATCTCGGCGCGGTTTGTTGCATTTTTTATTCAAGCAATCGTTTATGTTGTTGTCGCGATGCTTATTTCGCCGAAATTGGCAATTGCCGGCACAATTGTGGGTTTAACGCTTTTATTCACTCTTTCCAAATTAGTGAAGTCCGGCCGTAAAGCAGGCAATAAACAAACAGATCAAACATCTCAATTGGTCATATCGGTTTCAGATGCGTTGAATAATATTAAACCAATTAAAGCGATGCATCGCTCGGCTCACTTTGAAACATTTTTTTTGGCCCGGGTTAAACGGCTACGAAAAGCGCTGATTAAAAAGGTGCTTTCGGTTATCGGGCTTTTATATGGCCAAGAAGCTTTACGCACGATAGCGATGGGTGGTGGGGTTTTTTTCGCTGCGGTTTACATGAAAATCCCTTTGGCTGAAATGGTTGTTGTTGGAGTCATTTTTGTTCAGGTCATTTCGGTTTTATCTAAAGTGCAAAACTTTTTGCAACAGGCGGCAACGCTTGAAAGTGCATATTGGCGAACGATAGAGCTGACCGATGATCTGATTGCCCACGGTGAGATAGATGAGGGTAAACCTGCGCCCGAATTGAAAAAGTCATGCGGATTTGAAGATGTGGATTTTTCTTATGAGGATTGTCAGATTATTCATGGCGCAAGTTTTGAGGTTCCAGCCGGGCAAATTACTGTTTTACAGGGCGCTTCAGGTGCGGGAAAAACAACCCTGATTGATTTGCTTTTGGGGCTTCATCGCCCGTCTTCAGGTCAGGTTGTGGTTGATGGTGTGCCTTTGAAGAACATAGCAATCAGTTCCTGGCGAAAAAAGGTTGGCTATGTGCCGCAGGAATTATCATTATTGCATGGTACTGTTCGTGAAAATGTCACTTTTGGTGACGAAGATGTTGACGATAAAGCGGTATTTGAAGCTCTTGATCTGGCAGGTGGGTCGGGTTTTGTACGTCGTTTGTCTGACGGGCTTGATACTGTTGTTGGCGAAATGGGGGCAAAATTATCTGGTGGTCAGCGTCAACGTATTGCACTTGCGCGTGCGTTGGTTGGGAAGCCGGCATTGCTTATTCTTGATGAAGTGACCAGCGCGCTTGATCCTGACACCGAAGCTGAAATTTGCGATAATGTGGCAAAACTGGCCGGGTTATATACTATTGTGACAATTACTCACCGCCCTGCATGGACAAAGATTGCCCATCGGCTTTACTCTGTTAAAGAGGGTAAAGTTTCCAGAGTCGCTGTCGTTTAAATCTCGCTGAACAGCGCCTTTATGGAATTGGGTTTATAGTGTTTCATGCTTTATGTGTGATCTAGTAAAAACATAAGGTGCCTTGGCAAAACATAAAATACCCTGGGGTGGAGAGTGTAGTGATGGCTGGTGAAATTGTTGTTCGTGAAGCGAACAGTAAAAAGGATCGGGACTTGTTTTTAAAGGTGCCGTTTAAAACCTTTGCGGGTTGTAAAAACTTTGTGCCGCAATTGTTTTTTGAGCGTAATGAGCATATCAGCCCGAACAAAAACCCCTATTTTGAACACGCCACCGTACAACTTTTTATAGCTGAACGTGATGGTGAGATTGTGGGGCGTATTTCAGCGCAGATTAATGATTTGCATATTGAACGTTATCAGGATGCCACAGGACATTTTGGGTTTTTGGATGCGATAGATGATGAAGCGGTGTTTAAAGCCTTGCTTGATATGGCGGCTGACTGGCTTAAACAACGCGGCATGAAGCGGATGCTGGGGCCGATGAATTTTTCCATTAATGAAGATATTGGGATTTTGATTGATGGCTTTGACACACCGCCCAGTGTGATGATGCCCCATGCGCGGCGCTGGTATCAAAAACACATAGAAGCGCTTGGGTACAAAAAGGCAAAAGATGTAATCGCCTATAATTTTGAAGGCTTGCCAGAACCGCCTCGTGCGATGCAAGCCATGGTGCGCAAAGCATCAAAATCTGGTGATTTAGTGGTGCGGACTTTTTCTAAGAAAAACCTTGAGCGTGATCTGAAAATTGTCATTGATCTGTTTAATGATGCCTGGTCAAACAATTGGGGTTTTGTTGAAATGACTGAGGCTGAAATTACGGCCCTTGGGGATGCGTTGAAAATTCTGGTGGAAGAAGATTATATTGCTATAGCCGAGTATAAAGGAGTGCCAGCTTCAATGGCGGTGACTCTGCCCAATATTAATAATTGGATTAAAGATCTGGATGGTAGATTGTTGCCATTGGGTGTGTTTAAAATTTTATGGCGGATGAAATTTACACCGCTTGAATCTGCGCGCATGGTGTTAATGGGTGTGAAAAAAGAATTTCACGGCACACCTGTGGGGTCGGCTTTGGCATTGGCGGTGATTGAGGCGGTGCGGGTGGCGCATAAATCTCGCGGGGTAAAACGGGCTGAGCTGTCATGGATTTTAGAGGATAATTTTTCCATGCGTCACGTTATTGAAAATCTGGGTGGTGAGCCATATAAAACCTATCGGGTTTATGAGGCGGCGTTGTAAAGATTATGGTTCAACCAAGTGAAAAGTGGCATGCGTTGATTTTGGCAGCCAGCCGTGGTCCTAACGATCCCATGGCTGAATATTATGGTGTAAGCCATAAATGTCTGATTGAAGTGGGTGGTGAGAAAATGCTGTCGCGGGTTGTGAACGTGTTGTCAGACCACTCGTCCATTCAATCTATTCGTGTTTCAATTGAAGATGAAGTCGCGCTTGATTTAGCGCTTGGGGAAAACCGCGAAAAGGTTATTTTTGAACCTTCAACCACCAGCGCACCCGCATCGGTCTTGCAGGCATTATCTCATATTAATGATGGTCATAAAGTATTGGTGACAACGGCAGACCACGCCTTGCTTGATCGCGATATGCTTGATTTTTTTATGTCGAGTGCAGAGCAGTCTGATAGTGATTTAAATGTCGGGCTGGCAAGTGATAAAACCATTCTTGGGGCTTATCCCAACGCCAAGCGGACGTTTTTAAAATTTGGGCCTGATCGGGTTTCCGGGTGTAATTTATTTGCTTTTAAAACACCGCAGGCGCAAAAAGTTCTGGCCTTTTGGCAGCAGATTGAAAAGAACCGCAAAAACCCGTTTAAACTGGTTGCCGCCTTTGGATTTAAGGCGATTATGGCTTATCTCACCTCATCAATCAATTTGGAAAAGGCGTTTGAGTTGGCATCTGATCGCATTGGTGTGGTGGCAAAACCAGTATTATTGCCCTTTGCCAATGCCGCGATTGATGTGGATAAGCCCGAAGATAAAGACCTTGTGGAAGATATTTTGGCGGTTAAGTCTTAACGCCCTTCGCGATACCACATGGCGGTGATGAGGCCGAGTAGGATAAGCAGCGCCAACAATGTTGTCATTAATGGCATGGTCTTAATGGCGGTGACATCATAAGCATTATTGCGTTTAAGGCCGATCCAGCCAGAACCGGAAAATGATCGATCTGATTTAACCATGACAACGCGCGGGGTTTGTTTTTCAATGCGGGTGATGCTGCCTTTGGTGATGGTAACGACGTTTTTCATTAATTTGCCAGTGGAGTGAACCTGACTGGACTCGCGTGGATCTGGTGACCCAACAGCGGCAAAGGCGGTTTTATCGTCATTGACCAATTTATGGATGCCAGGTTCGGTTATGGCGGTTTTTGCTGCCCAAAGGCCAGGCTTTTGTTGAACAAGTTCCAAGGTTTTGGTTTTGCCTGACGGTGTAGTGATGGTTACTTTTCCCGCTTTATCCCCCATGGTTTGGCGCGTAATAATAAGGTTTTTACCCTTTTGTCGCCCGCTTAGTTTTTCTTCTTCAAGGTCTGGTTCTGCCATTAGCCAGTGGGCGATGCGGCGAAGTAATTCTGCTTGTGGGCCGCCACCATCATAACCTCGATCCCAAAGCCATGAATGGTCTGACATGAGTTGAGCAACGCGGCCTTTGCCCTTTCTTGCAACCAGTAATAAGGGTTTATCCTGTGGGCCGGTCATTAACACTGTGCCGTCATCATTTTTTGCATCGATTAAGCGGAACCATTTGCCCCAGGTTGGCTTGTCACCCCCACCGCCTTTCAGGCCGCGCACAACGGGGTGGCGTTTACCGTTTGTGGTTTCTTGAGCGCGATAGGGAATTGTTGTGACATTGCCCGTTGGTACGGCAGGTAGTATGTTTGATAAGCCTGAATGATAAATGCTGGCGTTATTGGCGTAGTCTGGCCCGGCAGCAACCAAAACCGCGCCGCCATTTTGCACATAATCAGCAATATTATAAAGGTAAACTCCCGGCAAAACACCGCGCCTCGCATAACGGTCAAAAATTACCAGATCAAATTCATCGAGCTTTTCAGAGAATAGTTCTCGTGTTGGAAAAGCAATAAGTGAAAGCTCGTTAATAGGGGTGCCGTCTTGTTTTTCCGGTGGGCGTAAAATGGTAAAATGGACAAGATCAACAGAAGGATCTGCCTTTAACAAGTTGCGCCATGTACGCTCGCCCGGGTGCGGTTGGCCAGAAACAAGTAACACCCGCAACCGATCGCGGATGCCATTAATGACAGCCACCGCGCGGTTGTTTTGTTTGGACAATTCATTGGGATATGTGTTGGCCGATATTTCAAAAATGTTTTGACCGCCATGGCTGATGGTGGCAGAAAAATTGATCTCTTTGCCAATATCAACCGTGACCTGCCCAACACGTTCGCCGTCACGGGCAATGGTGACAAGGGCGCGGTTGCCATTTTCAGCTTTGCCAAATTGATTGACCTTAAAACGAATGGTTTGCTGGGTGCCGATTATGGAAAATTTGGGGGCGTTGAGAATTTCAACCTGCCGGTCGGTTTCGTTTTTGTTGCCAGATAAAAGCAGATGGTAGGGTGCACTGGCGGATTTGAACGGTTTAGGCACATCATGGATTTGACCATCTGAAATGATGATGGCCCCTGCAAAACGTTCTGGTGGGATGTCTTGCAGGGCGCTGTTGAGGGCGTTGAAAACTCGGGTGCCTTCGGTGCGGGTTGAGATGCCAGAATTGACGTAAACGGTGCGCAATTCTGTGTTGCTTAAATCGGCAATAGATTGCTCAACGCTTTTGCGCGCTTTTTCTGTTTGGGCGGTGCGCTGGCCAATGTTCTGGCTGGTACTTTGGTCAACAACCAAAACCGCGATGTCGGTGAGTTGTTGACGCTGTTCCTGATTGACGCTTGGGTTTAACAAAGTGATGAACAGGGCACTAAGTGCAATGGCGCGTAAAATACTACCGCGCTGGCGGGCGTATAAGGATAGGCCAATAAGAATGAGCGCTGTCAAGCCTAAGGTGATGATCCAAGGCATAGACAATAATGGCTGCCAGATAATGTCGAGGTTCATTTTTGAAAAGCTCTCGTTCATTGGCCAAGCCTCTGTAACAATGCGGGGATGTGAACCTGATCGGCTTTGTAATTGCCAGTCAATGTGTACATGACGATGTTTATGCCTGTGCGATAGGCAAACTCGCGTTGGCGCGGGGCGCCTGGTATGGTTGGGAATAAGGGTGTGTGATTACCGCCAATGGCCCATGCGGCGGCGTAATCGTTTGAGCCGATAATGATGGAGCTAACGCCATCAATCTGACTTTTATCAGTGCTTGAGGCTTCAACCCATAATTTGCCGCCTAAATAGCGCCCCGGAAAATGTTGCATCAGATAAAACGAGCGGGTGAGAACATGGCGGGCCGGCACTGGTTCCAAGGCTGGAATATCAAATTTTTCCAATACGCGGCGCAATGCTAAAGTTTTGGGCGATGGGGTGCCAAACAATGATTGCATTGTTACGCTTTCATCGCGGGTATCAAAAAAGATTGTGCCGCCGTTTTTCATAAACTTTTTAAGTTTTGCCACCACTTTATCTGACGGGGCTTTGGTGTTTTCAAGAATGGGCCAATAGAGCAATGGATAAAATACAATGTCGTCTTTTTCTAAATCAATGCCTTGGGGAAAACCTGGTTCAACGGAGGTGCGTTGTGACAGGGCTAAATTAAGGCCGTTGAGACCTGCAAGGCTGGTGAGGTCAACGACTTCATTGCCAGTTTTAACATAGGCCAAGCGGGTTTGGTCCACCGCTTCCATGGCGGTTTTATCTTTGGCGCTTATTTCTTGTGCGTTGGTTGGAAGCGGATTGATCAAACTTACCGCGATGAATATGGCGACTATGGGGAGGACACTGCGTGATCGTTTTAATTTCTCAATACCGCCCATGAGGAACAACGCGGCGATGCTATCAAGCAAGGCCAGTATGAAAGCCAAAATGAAGAACCAACTTGATAGTGGGAAGACGGGAGCAGGTTCATAGCTGGCAAAGGTTTGGTTCGGGGCCGTGGTGGCCAGCGCTGTCAATTGGGTTGGTTCGACTTTAAGATTAAGGGCCAAAATATTGGCACTGCGTTTGTAAAAACCGGCGGGATGAATGGCGGAAACCTTTGTGGTTTTGATGTCGGCCAATTTGATCGGTTTTGC
>JALWJW010000363.1 GCA_026996935.1 Hyphomicrobiales bacterium | reverse complement strand
AGTTTATTGATCTTAGATGATTTGTGGGCGGATATTTAATTGGATTTTGAGAAAATGGATTTTTCTACAGCCAGATACAACATGGTCGAGTCTCAAATTCGCCCGAATGGCATTACAGACCTAAAACTTATTAAGGCGCTTGGCGAAATTGAACGCGAGAGCTTTGTTCCCAACGAGCGTAAATCCATTTCCTATGCAGATGAAGATCTGCCCGTCGGCAATGATCGGTTTTTGCTTGAACCTATGGTGTTGGGTCGTCTGCTGCAAATGGCAGAAATTAAAGACACAGAATTGGTTTTGGATGTTGGGCCAGCTACTGGGTATTCGACCGCTGTCATCTCAAAGTTGGCCGAATCAGTGGTTGGTGTTGAAGAAGATACCGAGCTTTGTGAGCAGGCTGGTGAAATATTACTGGAAATGGGCATCTCCAATGCAGCGATTATTTGCGGGGAACATGCAAAAGGGGTCGCTTCTGAAGCACCATTTGATGTGATTGTGCTCAATGGCCGTGTCAGCCAGGTCCCTCAAACATTGCTGGACCAGCTTAAAGAGGGCGGTCGTCTCGTTGCTGTCATTGGCGATAAATACCTGGCTAAAGCCACAATATGCGGCAAAAAGGACAATCAAGTCGTTTGCCACAGTGTGTTTGATGCTTCTGCGTTGCCATTAACAGGTCTGGAAAGCCCCCAGGTCGGTTTTCAATTCTAATTTATAGATCAACCATACCAAACAGGTGTGGTAAACTTTACACAGTTAAGGCTTTTTTAGCCCTGAGGGCTTTTGTTTCTTGCTTGACCTATATCGGTTTGATATAGGTAGCTTATAAAAATGGCGGGACAGGTCTGTTTCAAGGATCGTTTTAGCCAATAAATACAATCATGCAAACTAAAGTATGAAACAGTGGGCGTTAAAAAAATGATCAAAAATGTGGCAAAAACCGCAGCTAACCGTTGCCGTTTGTCAAAAGGGCTTAAAAAATCGTTTCTGGTGGGCAGTGTTCTATTGCCAGTTTTTGCAGCGATAAATATTTCTCCGGTAAAGGCTGAGTCTTTAGCAACAGCATTAAAGTCAGCTTATATGAACCACCCTGGTTTACGGGCAGAACGTGCTCGTCAGCGCGGGACCGATGAAAATTTACCGCAGGTTCTTTCAGGTTGGCGGCCAAATGTAACGGCAAATGCCGATGCAGGTGTCACATGGACCGATTCGAAGGGGTTTCCCGCATCAACAAATCACCCCGCCGGTTTTTCAATCACCCTTAATCAGCCTATTTTCAATGGCTTTAAAACGGTAGAGGGTACCAAACAGGCCAAAGCCATTATTAAAGCGGGTAATCAACAATTATTGTCAGTTGAACAAGAGGTTCTTCTTGGCGCTGCAACTGCATATATGGATGTTATTCGTGACCGCACCATTGTTCGTTTGCGCCGTAAAAACGTATCTGTTCTTGCCAGTCAATTATCAGCTTCGCGCGCAAGGTTTTCAGTCGGTGAAATCACCCGTACTGATGTGGCCCAGTCACGGGCCCGGTTGTCCGCTGCCAAGGCGGATTTGGCTGTTGCCAGAGCAAATTTAGCTGCAAGCACCGCTTCATATATTCGTGTTATCGGTCACAAACCGGGGCGCTTGCGTTATCCAGGTAGTTCTCGCCAAGTGCCTAAAAGCCTGAACTATGCCTTGGCGATTGCCGCCAAAACCTCACCACAAATTCTTGCCGCCGCCTTTAATCGTCAGGCTGCTGAAGCTGCGATTGCAGTAAACAAAGGTGACCTCTTGCCAACGCTGAGTTTTAGAGCGCAATATTCTTTGCGCCAAAACCCGTCGACTTTGGTAAAACGCTCTGGCACAGGTACTGTTCAAGGTGTATTATCGGTTCCGCTCTATCAGGGCGGGGCGGTTTATTCTCGTATTCGCCAGGCAAAGCAAGTTGAAAGCCAGCGTCGTTTACAGGTTTTGGATGCCAAACGTCAGGTTCGCCAGTCTGTAGTCAGCACTTGGAATAATTATTTGGCCGCCGGTCAGACAATTGCCTCAATTAATGCGCAAATCCGCGCAAGTTCTTTGGCGCTTAGTGGAATTCGCCAGGAAGCTAAAGTTGGGTCTCGAACCACCTTAGACATTCTTAACGCCGAGAAAGAACTGGTTGATGCGCAGGTAAGTCGCGCCCAGGCATCTCGCAATAGAATAGTTGCCGGTTATCAGCTTGTATCGGCGATTGGCCGCATGACTGCCCGTTATTTGCGTCTTTCTGTGCCTGTGTATAACGCCTATGAAAATGGCGCGGTTGTTCGCGGTAAGTGGTTTGGCACCAGTATCAAGTAGTTTTTTTGCTAAATGATCAAATACAAATAACTTGTCGATAACCTGTGGGTAGGTGTTGATATGATTGTTTGTTGGCTGCAGTGAGGCGAAAATACATTTGCTTTTCAGCCATTTATCAGCGAAATTTAAAGCTATATTTTGTGTGATTCGCTAAAGTATGCGTAAGGTGGGATTTACATATGGCCAGGTCTGGGACTCAAGAACAGCCTACAGTTGAAGAAATGCTGGTATCAATCCGCCAGGCGATTCATGGGGAAAACGCGAAAAAACGCGCCCCGTCAAAATCGAAAACGCCACCACCACCACCGCCCGTATCAGGTTCAATGCGACAAATGCGGGTGAGTATGAAATCTCGCTCAGGTTCGAATTCAAAGCAAAACTCTGTTCGCACACATTCTGATAATTTTCAAAAACTAAAGAAGCAGTTACACGACCTTGATCCGTTGTTGGGCAAACAAGGGCGCAAAGGGGCAAGCGAATATAAAGCGCGCACTGCAAATGGTTTTGCCGGAATTTTAAGCGGCGATGTCAAGCTTGAAGAAGCCTTGGCTAAACTGGAACGGGCAGGGCTGGGCGATGCCCAGTCAGAACTTTCTCAGTCGTCTCAATCACTGCCTGCTGAAACAACCCGTGTTGAAACATCACGTATTGATATACCCCTTGCTGAACAAGGTGTGCAACAACCCATGACCCATCCAGATTCTGAACCACAGTTACGCGGCACAGAGTCTTATGAAGATAATTTTGATGAGTATGAGTTTGACCAACAAAAACATGACGAACCGGCCGTTGAACCATCGTTTAGATCAGAAATCCACCATGATGAAAATGCAACAACGCAGGCCGAATTAGAAGATACATATTATGATGATGAGCCTCAACAATATGAGGATCACACACCATCATATATTCAACGCGCGCCAGAACCTTCTGCGCCCCCGGTTGCTCCTGCACCAGCACCACCAATCGCCAGCGCGCCTATGGCCCCGCCACCATCATCATATCGGCCAAGCTATGGTTATGATGAACCGATTCAACAACCTGATCGTCCGCAACCTTTAGAACCGATGTATCAACGATATGCCGAGCCAGCGCCAGCAGAAAGACCCATTGAACAACCAACAACGCCGCAAATGGTGCAGCAACCATTATCACCAGCCGCGGTGCCTGCTGTACCAACAGTGAAAACGGTCTCTCCCGCCGTGTCTGGGCATGAGACGGGGCTGACATCACCTGAAAGTGCCAGAGAAGCCTCAGATATGTTTGCCAGTTTAGCGCAAACAATCATGCATCAGGCCTCAACGGGCTATCGCTCTATCGATGATATTACCAAAGAATTATTGCATCCAATGCTGCGAAGCTGGCTTGATGAAAACCTGCCTGGCATGGTTGAACGCCTAATCCGCGAGGAAATTGAGCGAGTAGCTCGTGGCGGAGCGCGGTAAGCTATTTAGTCAACTCACTCTATCATCATCTCATCATTTACGCCTTACTATGGTGCATATTATGAAAGTGGCTAAAGTCTCTGGACCTAAGTTTATTGTGTGACGAGCGACCATAATCTCTTTTTTGTCCAAAGTTTTTAAGTCAAAAGCCAACCGCCAGCGCTCAAAGCCTTGCAAGATTGATAAGAGACCTTTAAACCGCACTAATGATTTTTGAAACTTAAGGGTTGGCGCAATTGTGCCAAAAGTTGACACGATGTTAGAAAAGCATTTTAAACCGCAAGATGTTGAACAGCGACTTTATGAACAATGGGAAAACACTGGTGCCTTTAAGAGTGGTCAGCGCCCCGATGCTGAACCGTTTTGCATTGTCATGCCACCGCCTAATGTGACGGGTTCTTTGCACGTTGGTCATGCTCTTGATATGTCTATTCAAGATATATTGTGTCGGTTTAATCGCTTAAAAGGCAAAGATGTTTTATGGCAACCTGGCACCGACCACGCGGGCATTGCCACGCAAATGGTTGTTGAACGCCAATTGATGGAAGCAGGTGAGCCCACCCGTTGGGAGATGGGCCGCGAAAAATTTGTTGAACGCGTTTGGCAATGGAAAGAAGAGTCAGGTGGCACCATCACCCGCCAGCTTCGCCGCCTTGGTGCATCATGTGACTGGTCACGTGAACGCTTTACCATGGATGAAGGCTTGTCTGATGCAGTACGCAAAGTTTTTGTTCAGTTGCACAAGGAAGGCCTGATTTACAAAGATATGCGCCTTGTAAACTGGGATCCAAAATTGCTGACCGCGATTTCAGATTTGGAAGTAGAACCAACCGAACAAGAAGGCAGCCTTTGGCACTTTAAATACCCAATTGAAGGCGAAGACGGAAAATTCATCACCGTTGCCACCACGCGGCCAGAAACCATGTTGGGTGATACGGGCGTTGCCGTTCATCCAGATGATGAGCGTTATAAAGACTTGGTTGGTAAACACATCATACTTCCGCTGGTTGGTCGCCGTGTTCCCATTGTGGCAGATGCTTATGCTGATCCCGAACAAGGATCAGGCGCAGTTAAAATAACACCCGCCCACGACTTTAATGACTTTGAAGTGGGTAAGCGCTGCGATTTGGCTCAGATCAATATTTTGGATAAGCACGCTAAAATTGACATTGAGGACAATGAAGCCTTTTTGGACGGATTGCCAGATAGCGATGAGCTGACCGAAACGATGAAACTACATGGCGTAGACCGTTTTGAAGCGCGTAAAATTATCGTGAAACGCTTTGAAGATGCCGGATTGCTCGAAAAAATCGAGCCACATCTTAATAAGGTGCCCTATGGTGACCGCTCTGGCGTGGTCATTGAACCGTGGTTGACACCGCAATGGTATGTAAATGCTGAAAAGCTGGCAGGACCAGCGATTGAAGCAGTTGAAAACGGCACCACCAAATTTGTCCCTGAAAACTGGTCAAAAACCTATTTTGAATGGATGCGTAATATCCAGCCATGGTGTATTTCTCGCCAACTGTGGTGGGGGCATCAAATTCCTGCTTGGTATGGACCCGATGAAGAAATTTTCGTTGCTGATAATGAAGCCGAAGCCTTAGAGGCTGCCAAAGCCCATTATGGCAAAGAGGTTGAACTGCGCCGTGACGAAGACGTGTTGGACACTTGGTTTTCCTCAGCGCTTTGGGCTTTCTCAACGCTGGGCTGGCCAGAAAACACAAAAGAATTGGAAAAGTTCTATCCAACCAATGTGCTCGTAACTGGCTTGGATATTATTTTCTTCTGGGTGGCCCGCATGATGATGCTCGGCATGCACTTCATGAAAGACAAAGACGGCACGCCAAAAGTACCGTTTGATACGGTTTACATCCACGCGCTGGTTCGTGATGAACATGGCGATAAAATGTCTAAATCAAAAGGCAATGTGATTGACCCGATTGAACTTGTTGATGAATTTGGCGCTGATGCGTTGCGCTTTACCTTGGCCGCTATGGCAGGGCAGGGCCGCGACATAAAATTGGCCGTTTCACGCATCGAAGGCTATCGCAATTTCGGCACCAAACTTTGGAACGCCGCACGGTTTTGTGAAATGAACGAATGCTTTGGGTTAGGTGCGTTTGACCCGCAAGGCGCGCGCTTGCCGCTTAACCGCTCATTGCTTGGAAAAACAGCCAAAGTTGCCAACACTGTTGCAACAGCCATAGATGAGCACCGCTACAATGAAGCTGCAAACGCTCTTTATAGCTTTGTGTGGAACAATTTCTGTGATTGGCATTTAGAGCTCATCAAATCAACATTGTTTGGCGATGATGAACAAGCCATTTTGGAAACCCGCCAAACAGTGGCCTTCGTTCTCGATCAAATCATCATCATGCTGCATCCAATGATGCCGTTTATCACTGAAGAACTTTGGCAACAAACAGCAGGTGAGGGCAAAGCTCGTGATGGTTGGTTGATGGACCAAAGCTGGCCTGATTTTGATTTGCAAGATGAAGAAGCTGATAAACAAGTTGAGTGGGTTACCGGTTTTATTACGCAAGTGCGTTCTGTACGTGCTGAAATGAATGTACCAGCCGGTAAAAAAGTTGATTGTGAATTGGTTGAAGCCAATGCTGAAAGCCGTCGCCTGGCCGATCAGTGGGAAGATGAAATCATTCGTCTTGCGCGTTTGGAAAATTTTCAAATTTCTGAGTATGTGCCACAAGGTTCTGCCCAAATCGTCTTTGGTGAAGCAACAATCTGTTTGCCTCTAAAGGGGATGATTGACATCGATGCAGAGAATGCTCGATTGGAAAAAGAGCTTGAAAAGCTTAATAAAGAGATCGGTGCGATTGAAGGTCGCTTGGCCAACAAAGGTTTTGTGGCCAAAGCTCCAGAAGCAGTAATTGCTGAAACCAAAGCTAAGTTGGAAAGCCTTAAAACTCACGCTGCAAAAGTGATTGAAGCAAAAGAACGTTTAGCGACAGCATAGTACGGCAAAAGCGCGTAATACCGGTGCTTGGCACCGGTATCTATTGCGTAGAACTGATTTGAATTTGAGTTGGCTGGTGAGACTTAACGATAAGTCTTTAAGCAAGAATAATACCGGTGCCACCACATTGGGTCACCCGTCCACTTGGCTTTGTTTTTATAAAACTGACAATAAGACTTTGCATATTCATTGGCAGCATTTGCTTGAACTGGAGTAGATGCAGCAAAAGAAAATGCCATTGCCGAGGCTGAGATAATTGTAAGAGCGAGTATTTTTTTCATTTTTCTTGGTTCCGTCAATAAAGAGTAATGTAAACGTGTTGTCTAATGGCTATAAAACTAACCAATTCGAACTGAACCAAACCTGAAAACCCCATTCATCCATCATTCATATACCGATAATGTCAAACGAACCTATTTCACCACTTGCAGATTAGGTGGTTTCGTTTTACCACAGGTTCAAATATTTATCCAGCAAAATGACGTAGTGTAAGATATGACACCTGAATTAGTAGATACCCGCACCCCAAACCCCAAAACCTTTATCCAGGGCGCCACTGGCGATTGGGAAATGGTCATTGGCCTTGAAGTTCATGCGCAAGTAAGCTCGAAAGCAAAACTGTTTTCTGGCGCATCAGCAGAATATGGCGGGGAGCCGAACGATCATGTTTCTTTGGTTGATGCCGCTATGCCTGGCATGTTGCCGGTAATTAATAAATATTGCGTTGAACAGGCAATCCGCACGGGGCTTGGTTTAAAAGCCCAAATCAACAATTATTCCGTCTTTGATCGTAAAAACTATTTTTACCCTGATTTGCCACAAGGCTATCAAATCTCACAATTCAAACAACCAATCGTCGGTGAGGGGATTGTCACGATTAACCCCACACCGGAAGAAAACATCAAAATTGGTATCGAGCGTTTGCACCTTGAGCAAGATGCGGGTAAATCAATCCATGATTTGCACCCAACTATGAGTTTTGTTGATCTTAACCGTTCTGGTGTGGCGTTAATGGAAATTGTGTCCAAACCAGATATTCGTTGCGCCGATGAAGCAAAAGCTTATGTGTCAAAGCTGCGTACGATTATGCGTTATTTAGGCACTTGTGATGGCAATATGGAAGAAGGCTCTATGCGCGCCGATGTCAACGTATCAGTGCGCAGACCAGGTGGAGAATTTGGCACCCGTTGTGAAATCAAGAACATGAATTCGATTCGCTTCATGGGTCAGGCTATTGAGTTTGAAGCCCGCCGGCAAATTGATATTCTGGAAGATGGTGGATCAATCGATCAGGAAACCCGATTGTATGATCCCAAAAAGGGCGAAACGCGTTCTATGCGCTCAAAAGAAGAAGCCCACGATTATCGTTATTTCCCAGACCCTGATTTGCTTCCTTTACAGTTCGATCAATCATGGGTTGATGAAATTGAATCATCACTGCCAGAATTACCAGATGCCAAGAAAGACCGTCTGGTTAACGAATTTGGCCTGTCTGCTTACGATGCTGAAGTCTTGATTGCAGAACCCAAGTTTGCGCGGTTCTTTGAAGACGTTGCAGATGGACGCGATGGCAAAGCAGCGGCTAACTGGGTGATCAACGAATTGTTCGGTCGTTTAAATAAAGAAGGCGTTGATATTGATGACAGCCCGGTTTCATCAAGCCAACTTGGGGCTATTATTGACTTGATTTCCGACAAAACCATTTCTGGTAAAATCGGCAAACAATTGTTTGAGATTGTTTGGACAGATGGTGGTGACCCGAACCAGATTGTTGAAGAGCGCGGTATGAAACAAGTCACCGATACAGGTGCTATTGAAGCTATTATCGATGAAGTCATGGCCGCTAACCCTGATAAAGTTGCTCAAGCAAAAGAAAAACCAGCGTTAGCTGGCTGGTTTGTGGGCCAGGTGATGAAAGCCTCAGGCGGCAAAGCCAACCCGCAAGCGGTAAATGAGTTGCTACGCAAAAAATTGAGTTGATATATGAGTAAAGTCCACGTTCGACCCGGCAAGAGCACTGATGCAGAAATCGTCAGCGCTTTGCTAAGGTCGACCTGGGCTGAAACTTACGCCAATGTGTTTACATTGCAAAAGCTCGATGAAATTGCCGTTAAATGGCATAATGTCGATATTATCGAACGCCAAATAGCAGATCCTACCAGTTGTTTTCTGGTCGCTGAGATTAGCCAGCATAACGGCCCACCTGAAATTGTCGGTCACGCCTTGGCTCGTCTGAAACCAGACAATGTGATTTGGCTGTCAAAACTCTACATTTTACCAAAAGGGCAAAACAAAGGTACGGGTAAAGCTCTTTTAACCGTTGTTTTAGACAATTTTTCATCTGCAAACTCGATCAGCTTAGAGGTTGGAATTGAAAACCATCAGGCAATTGGCTTTTATAAACATTTAGGTTTTCAGCAAACAGGTCTGGCAGAATGCTGTGGCGGTCGTTTTGATGTACCCGCTTTGGTGATGGAAAAGGATTTGCATAATGGCTGAACTCAAAATGCGGTTAGCACGTGAGAGCGATATAGAATCCATTCGAGACTTACTGAGCGACGATAAGTTGGGCAGAGCCAGAGAGGTTAGTGGCCTTGAGGGTTTGAAAAAATATCAGGCCGCTTTTGCCAAAATTGAAAACTCACCGGATAATGAGCTTTGGGTAGCCCAACGAAACGATGAAATTGTTGGTACTTATCAGGTCACCTATATTCCATATCTCTCGCGTGGCGGTAATCTGCGCTGTCAGATTGAAGCAGTCAGAACTAAAAGTTATCTGCGCGGGCAGGGCATCGGTCAGCAGATGATGACATTTGCTCTTGAGCAGGCAAAGCGGCGTGGCTGTGGCATTGCTCAACTGACAACAGACAAGTCGCGCAGCGATGCACACAGGTTCTATAAACGCCTTGGTTTTAACAATACTCACGAAGGTATGAAATATCAGTTTTGACCCCGTCGCTTTTTCGTTACAGTGTGTCAGTATCTATACAGCTTGAATAGTGATTCTGGAGTTATGGTTTTGACTGACCAACAACCAAAAGATGTACCTGAAGACCAAATCAAAGATGGTGCAGAAAAAGACGACGATGAAGAAGAATTAAGCACAGGCAAGTCGTTGTGTATGCTTGGTGTTATTGTTGCCGGCTTGGCGATGATGTCTCTACCATTGTCTCATGCTTTCTTAATCTTCGATATGGCATCACACTTTGCGCTTCATTATATGATTCTGGGTGGGGCGTGTTTAGCCGGCTTCTTCATGCCAAAATGGAATTTTCGCACCGCCATTGTTCTATCTATTGTTGGAGTGGTTGGGGTCGGTGTAATGGCAAAGCGCGCGCCGCAAGCAAACGCCAGCTATACTGCACCAGCAAATACTAAAGCAGTCAAACTCATGACGTTTAATTCCTGGATTGGAAACGGTAATTGGCAAGGTGTCGTTGATGAAATTGAAGACAAAGACCCTGACATCGTCACAATCTTGGAGATTTCATCAGAAAAAATAGACTTGGTCGATGCCTTGGCTGCAAAATACCCTTATCGGGTTGATTGTCGCGAAATTCATTATTGCCACGCTGCAATCTTGTCAAAAATACCTTTTGTCGACCAGAAAGTGCAAACCCGCTGGAATGGACCTCCATATATTCGTGTTACTTTTGGCAAAGAATTAGGTGGCTTGAACCTGTTTGCCGTTCATACAATTCGCCCACCACATTATCAGGCTCATTGGCGCCAGATCGTGGCATTGTCAAAGCGGGTTGATATGGTCAAAGGTTTGAAAATTGTAATGGGAGACTTTAACTCTACCCCGTTTTCACGCACATTGAACAAATTTGCCATGTACACAAAGCTGAAACGCATTACTGCCAAACCGACTTGGCCGTCATATATCGGACTGCCACAACTGGCAATTGACCATATTTTTATCTCACCAAAAATTAAAGTGCTGAAAAAATCTTATCTCGGCAATAGTATCGGATCAGACCATTACCCTGTAAA
>JALWJW010000362.1 GCA_026996935.1 Hyphomicrobiales bacterium | reverse complement strand
CAACAAATGACAACCCCAATTTTGATGTCACAATAACATCAAACTCAAAACAAAAAACAGCCGATGATCTTCTGAAAGACCATCGGCTTTTCTATGACATTAAATGGATTACTTCACACCCAGTTTTTTCTGCAGGCTTGAGGATGAAGTTGTGTATTGGAACATCAATCTTTCATCAGGGTTGATATAGCGGAACGCTTGTTGCGCCATTAAAGCTGCTTCGTGAAAACCTGACAAAATAAGCTTAAGCTTGCCCGGATAATAATTGATATCCCCAATGGCAAAAATACCCGGTGTTGAGGTCTCAAACTTTTCGGTATCAACGGGAATAAGGTTTTCTTCTAAATTCAACCCCCAATCAGCCACAGGGCCAAGCTTCATGGTCAATCCAAAGAACGGCAACATGGTATCGCAGGCAATTTCAAATTCACCCTCTTTATTTTTGCCTTTAACACCCGTTAACTGGCCATTTTCACCCAATAATTCAGTCACCTGCCCAAGCTGGAATTTCATTTTACCAGCCTCTTCAAGTGCGCGCATTTTATTCACACTATCAGGCGCGGCCCTAAATTCAGGGCGGCGATGCAACAGCGTCATAGATTTGACAATGGGCTGAAGGTTGTTAACCCAATCAAGCGCACTATCTCCACCACCAACGATGAGAACATCCTTACCGCGAAATTTCTCCATTTCACGCACGGCATAAAAAACCGACGTATCTTCAAAATCAGCAATACCCGGTATTGGTGGTTTCTTAGGCATAAAACTGCCCCCACCTGCTGCAATAACTACAATCTTGGCTTTAAATGTCAAACCACCATCAGTTTTAACTTCAAAATCATTATCACCATGCTTAATCAACTCTGTGACCATTTCGTTATAATGATATTGCGGGTCAAATGGTGATGCCTGTTCAAGCAACCGGTCTGTCAACTCCTGACCGGAAACTTCTGGCAATGCAGGAATATCATAAATCGGTTTTTCAGGGTAAAGCTCAGCGCACTGGCCGCCTGGTTTGTCTAAAATATCGATAACGTGACACTTAATATCTAAAAGACCAAGCTCAAAAATGGCAAATAAACCACAAGGCCCCCCGCCAATTATCACCGCATCAGTTGTAATCACATCACCGCCCATCATAGCACCTTCCAAATCGATTAGAATTGTTTTTCAGGCAACTTAACGACCAAACCATCAAGTTCATCACTAATTTTAATTTGGCAGGACAAGCGGCTGTTTTCTTGAACATCAAAAGCAAAGTCGAGCATATCTTCTTCTGTTTCTTCGCGATCTCCGGTTTTTTCAATCCAGTCAGGTTCCACATAAACATGGCAGGTGGCACATGCACACGCACCACCACAATCAGCATCGATACCTGGAACCATATTTTTAACGGCAGCTTCCATCAGCGTCATATCATTTTGTGCATCAACTGTGTGCTTTGTGCCATTGTGTTCAATAAATGTAATTTTGGCCATTACCCAACCTTTAATTATAGCGCATCGCGTTTTAACCTATTTAAAGTATCATTTGAATATTTTGAGACAGCGTTTGTTTCCAAACGCGTTCAAAATTTTGAAATGATTCCAAAATAACCCGACACGCATCAGACAAGATGATGGCGCGTCAGATATTTATATCTTCCGCGCCTTTTCGTTTCAAATGTCTACATAATCAATTGCGCCGCCAAAAACAATGCATCAAATCAAGTTTAGTGCAGACTTCAGGGTCAGGCCAATTAATCAGCCGTGCTTTTCAGCCCCACTGATAAAGCAATCAACCGCTTTTAAGCACTTATCCATATCAAGTTGTAATTCGGTTAGAGCCGCCAGTTTTTCACTTTCGTGACCAACAAAAGGCACATCTTCAAGTTTTCGCGCCGTTTTAGCAAGACCAACCGCACCTATACCTTGCGCACTGCCCTTTAAGGTGTGCACTGCCATGGCCCACTCATCTTTATCATTGGCAGCTAAAATAACAGAGATTTGTTGTTCTGCTTGTAACTTGAACAACCCCATCAACTCACTTTCAAGGTCAACATCACCCCCCGTATAACGGGCCAGGTGTGCCAAATCGAGAATTTCAGGGTTGATCTCAGCACGAACAATATCCATGCCATTTTGAATTGTCTTTTCTGCAACTTGGCTCATTTGGGCCTCTCCACCACTTTTTTGAATGAAAACACCCTACGCCATAAAACCTTTCCATTCTTCTTCCCAAAACCTAACAAACGCAGAAACTTGCCAAATTCGTTAACAAAAGCAGAATCAATTGATTCAGATTTGTACAAAAATTAACCAAGTTTTTAATGAATTGGTTCAAAAAGTCCCTAAGAGATTCAAAAAACCGCGAAAATCAGCTATATTGAGAAATTGCGGCGATAGGGCTAGAGGAGGCAGTTTACTCTCTTCCCCGTTAAACAAGATGTTGACGAACTTTGTCTTGCCATATTTTGGCACGGGTTTTGATCTAAATATCTTGGAATACGAGGGGTGATGATTGATTTCAGGTTCATACAC
>JALWJW010000361.1:9838-10767 GCA_026996935.1 Hyphomicrobiales bacterium | reverse complement strand
TCATCAACCTTATTACCATAGCTATCGGGCCGCGTACCTGCCTTTTGTGATAGAATCATCTCAGCAGATTCCCCAAGTTGATTTTTACGACCAAACACCTCGGTACAATCAGAAATAATTTCCACAAATGAAAACCCGTTATAATCAAACGCCTGTTTAATCAGGTCTTTTAGCGTTGGCACCTGCATCGTCACCTCACGGCCAACAAACCCGGCTCCGGCCGCTTCTGCTAGCTTACAGGCATCAAAAACCGGTTCACTATTTCCATAAGGTGTCGTTGTTGTGTAACGATCTGGCGATGTCGTTGGTGAAACTTGCCCGCCCGTCATGCCATAAACTTCATTATTCAGCATCAAGCAGGTCATATTAACATTGCGCCGACAAGCATGAATAAGATGATTGCCGCCAATTGCCAGACAATCACCATCCCCAGTGATAACCACCACATGCAAATCAGGTCGCGCCAATGCCAACCCCGTGGCAAAAGCCAATGGCCGCCCATGAGTGGTGTGAAATGTGTTTGAATCAATATAGGCACCCAAGCGCCCCGAACAGCCGATACCACAAACAACCGCCAGCTTATCCATTGAAATATTATTTTCATACAAAGCCCACATCATCGCGCGCATGGCCATGCCGTGGCCGCAGCCTGGACAAAGAAAATGAGGAAAAAGATCAAGCCGCATGAATTTGCGAATATCGAACTCTTGGGCTGATATGTTTTGTTGTTTACTCATGCCAGCACCTCATCAATGACTGCTTCAATTTCTTGCGGTGAAAATACTTCACCATCAATTTTATTAAGGCGGCGCACAGTTTTTGAGCGATCAACCAATCGCTCAACCTCCAAGGCCAATTGGCCCATATTCATTTCAGGAACAACAATTGTTTTGGCATGAGATGTCGCCTTTAAAAACCGATCTTCAGGA
>JALWJW010000361.1:0-9828 GCA_026996935.1 Hyphomicrobiales bacterium | reverse complement strand
GCATCATCACAATGCAAAGCCTCAAACGACTCGATTAATTCTTGATGATGGTCCAATTTATTGAGCAGTCGCATCACCGCCCGTTCGGCTTTTTGCGGCACTTGTGTCGGGAAGCCTTTTTCATCATGGGTCAAGCCCGTAGTATGCACCCGATACCCATCACCTGGCCGCGCCATTGCAGGTACAAGATCATCTGTTTCTTCATATGGCAAATAGCTTTCCTTGTCACCCGTTGCCCATTTGCGCGTTACAATATCTGCTGGATCAGGCGGTGTTAAATCAATGGTTTCGAGTAAATGCCCGATAGCCTCATCAATCAAAACCACCACAGGCACGCGCAACCGTTCAGACAGATTAAAGGCTCGAATAGTTTCACTATAAACTTCCCCAACCGATGCTGGTGCCAGCACAATGATGGGGTGATCGCCATGCGTCCCCCATCGTGCCTGCATAATATCACCTTGCCCCGGTCTTGTTGGCATACCCGTTGAAGGCCCACCACGCATGACATTAGCAATCACGCAAGGGGTTTCTGTCATGGCCGCATAGCCAAGGTTTTCCTGCTTTAAAGAGAACCCGGGACCACTGGTTGCCGTCATCGCCTTAACCCCGCCCAAAGAGGCCCCGATCACCGCACCCATAGAAGCAATTTCATCTTCCATTTGAACAAAAAAGCCATCAACCTTTGGCAATTCGCGCGCCATGCCTTCAGCAATTTCTGATGAAGGTGTAATCGGATAACCGGCATAGAACCGACACCCTGCTGCAATGGCCCCTAATGCACAGGCCGCATTGCCCTGCACGCTTTTACGATTTAATTCGGCCACCACGTTAAGATACCTCCACAGATGCACCATCGCCCACGTTGGCGTTCAATGGTGTCTTATCTAATTTAATTGCATAATCAGGGCACAGCCATTCACAAATCCGGCACCCGGTACAATCATCAGGTCGCGCCATCACAGCAATTTGCTCTTCATCTAATTCTAAACAATGTTCAGGACACATCCGCACACAAATATCGCACCCCTTACACCACTGTCCCGTAATCTCTAACGTATTGATGAAAGCTTGAGGTGAGGCATTTTTAACAATATCTTCAACAACAGGAACCGTTGCCGTTTTCACCCATTCACGCCCAGCCAGAAAGGCCCTCGTATTTAAGTCAATAGAATGTTGAGGCACAAACTTACTAATGATACGGGTCCAACTTTGCTCATCAAAATCAAACACCGTTGATAAAATACCCAGCAAAATCGTATTAGCCACTCGCTCATTTCCTAAAGCTGCCGCCATGCCCGACGCATCCAGTGCATAACCTTGCGCCACTTTATCAATAATTTCAGCAGGCGTTTCACGGCTATAAACTTCAGCCTGATTGTCCCGGCGATTGCGACAGGCAAAAGGCGGAACAATTTTATGTGTGTCAGAAATAAACGTGCCGGTTTCAGGGTTGAGCTGTTCAAGCCAACGCATACCTTCAGCCCACTCAAGTGCCACCAGAACATCCACTTCACCTTCCGGGATTGTGGGTGAATACACATGCTCGCCAAAGCGAACATGGCTAAACACCGCGCCACCACGCTTGGCCATGCCATGCACTTCTGATTGCTTCACCTCAAAGCCCTGGCGCTGACATAATAAAGCCAACACCTTAGAAACCATAATCACACCTTGTCCGCCAACGCCAACAATAAGCACGTTGGTTATTTTATTATCTTTTGTTGTCATGAATTAACTCACCACTGGACGAATGCCATCTACGGGGCAAACTTGAGTACAAATCGAACACCCGATACATTTGGCCGGATCAATCTTCACCTTGTGATGACCATCATACAATTCATCATCCCAGGTAATCGCGGGACAACCAAGGTTCATGCACGACTGACAACCCGTACACTTATCGGTGCGCACTTCAACGGCTTTGCCTTTAATTCGTGTTGGATCAAGAACACACGGGCGGTTCGAAATTACCACCGAGACACCTTTATATAAAGTGGCTTCACGTACGGTTTGATACAGCTTGCCCATATCATAAGAATCAACTTCCCTGATCCAGTTAACCCCGATAGATTTACACAAATCAGCAAAATTAACACGCGGCGTTTCAACCCCGCGAATACTTCGACCCGTTGCTGCATGGTCCTGACCACCGGTCATGGCCGTAATATGGTTATCAAGCAGCAGCACCGTTATATTGGCATTGCTATAAACCGCATCAATGAGCGGGGCGATACCCGAATGAAGGAAAGTTGAATCACCAATCGTTGCCACAACTGGTCGCGTCTCGGTACCTGATCGCGCCATTCCAATCGCATTACCAATACTGGACCCCATCGCAACACAGGTATCAATAGCATGAAGCGGCTCAATGGCGGCCAATGTGTAACACCCGATATCGCCCGCCACACGAGCATTCAGCCCATTAAGCGCCATATAAGATGTCATATGTGGACACCCTGCACACAATAAAGGCGGGCGTGGCGTTATGCTGGCCTTAAGGGCTTTTTTATCCTTAGGCGCTTCAAGAAAGCCACACGCCTCAAAACCTGCCCGAATTATTGCAGGAGAATATTCTCCTTCACGCGAGAAATATTTTTTACCCTCAACATTATATCCAAGAATCTTTAGCTGATCTTCAACAACAGGCTCCAATTCTTCCACCACCACAACATCATCAACCGAGTTGATAAACTTTTTTATCGTCTCTTTTGCCAAAGGAAATGACGCAGGTAATTTCAACACACTGGCTTGCGGCAGAACTTCTTCAACATAGGTTGCAACCAGGCCAACCGTTATCACGCCAATTTTCCTGGATCGATCTTTCCAACTGATTAAATCAGATTCATCAAACCATTCCCCGATTGCCGCTTCTCGTTCAATCACCGGACCATGGCGCATACGAGCATTGGTCGGGATCATGACATTTTTTGAAATATCATCATGAAACGGTTTGTCTGTATTTGTCTTGCGCTCACCTTGCTCAACAATTGAGCGGGTATGGGAAAGCCGCGTTGTTGCGCGAACAATTACAGGGGTGTCAAATTTCTCTGAAATATCAAATGCAATACGGGTAAATTCAAGCGCCTCTTGCGCATCGCTTGGCTCGAGAACAGGCACCCCGGCAAACTTTGCAAACACACGCGTGTCTTGCTCATTTTGCGATGAATGAATACCCGGGTCATCACAAACCCCCAGCACCAACGCCCCGTTCACACCAATATAGCTTTGTGACATTAAGCTGTCTGAAGCCACATTAAGCCCCACATGCTTCATCGAGACAAAAGAACGAACCCCTGAAAATGAACCGCCAATAGCAATATCTAATGCAGTTTTCTCATTGGTTGCCCATTCAGCACTTAAATCCTCAACAGGATATTTTGCCAGGTTTTCCAGAATTTCCGTTGATGGTGTGCCTGGATATGCCGAGCAAACCTTCGCCCCTGCTTCCCACACCCCGCGCGCAATGGCCTCGTTCCCCATCATCGGATAGGCTTTACTCGTCTTTACCTCTGTTTCAGGCGCTGTTTTTAGCACTTAGAAATCCCCCTCAAAGCAGATCGTTTCCCCCCACTTGTCATTCTACGGATCAATTCCAGAGTGCGTCACGTTAGCTTGGATCAAGCATTTACCTGCCAGCGTTCTTGACACATCGAAAAACAAGAAGTTCCAGCTAATCACACATATAAATGAGTTGATTTGATATAGGTCAACCAACAGCACCTCACAGACTGCTTGATCAACGAAACAGAACCTGAATACAATTAAACAGCAAGCATCACTTACCCCATTGCAGAAAATTTGGTAGCCAGTTCTTTGTTTATTGTTTCTAAAAACCGCGCAGCGGCAACGGGTAAGGTGCGACCGCGCAAATGCCCGGCAACCAATACCCCAGAAGCAATCCCCGGTGTTAGCAACGGAATTGCCACCAGATTATCCTGTTCAAGATTGGGCCGCAAATTAATCGCCAGACAAAAACTTAAAGCATCACTGTCTTGCGACATCAAACGCAGCAAATCCAAAGAATTAGATTCCAGCACTGGCGTTAAAGTTGTGCCTGTTTTTTCTGCCGAAATATCAAGCATTCGGCGAATACCTTCAGGGCGTTTGGGCAACAACAAACCATAATCCAGACAATCATAGATCTTTACATTGTCTTTTTTCGCCAATGGGTGCTTACACGACATCACCACAAACATTTGCTGTTCACCGCTGTAAACAGGTTGCAATTCTTTCATTCGAAGCGGCTCAAACACAATGGCAATATCATTGGTATTATCAACAAGGGAATGTTCTGCCTCGCCCCGCTCAAGCAAATCAACCCCAAACGTAACCGCCGGGAAATCAATCAGACTTTGCTTGATTAAAGCCGGTAAAAAATACTGCACAACTTCACGAGTAGTCGCAATATTAATGTGGCCTGCGCGTTGACCTGAAATATCAGCAATACTAGATTTTACGCGTTCCATATCTGCAATCTGATCACGAAAATGCTTCAGTAAAAGCTCACCAGCGATATTTGGTCGCAAGCCCGAAGGGTGACGTTCAAAAATCTCCACACCCAATTCTTCTTCCAGGCTTAAAATTCGCCGATTTAACGCCGAGGGCGTAATCCCCAACTCCTCAGCCGCGCTGCGAAGCGACCCGTTACGCGCTATTTTTTCAACATATCTTGGCACAAGAAGATGGCGCATAAAAACTCCAGCAATCAGTAACTGTCTACAAACACGATCAAGGTGTTGCAAAAAACGCAACAGCCAGATGAATTCTTAGCAACAGACAGCACCACGCACAAGAGCTATGACAATTCCACAAACGTGTTTGAGAAAGAATTGGAACCACATCATGCCACAAAAACTGGTTGTAATTGGCGCAGGAATGGCCTCAGGCCGGATGCTTGAAGAATTATTCGAGCTAAGCCCAAAAACCTATGATGTCACTTTATTTGGTGCAGAACCGCACGGTAATTATAACCGTATCATGCTGTCTCCTGTTTTAGCTGGTGACAAACAATTTGAAGAAATCATCACCCACGATGCTGATTGGTATAAACAACACAATGTAAACTGCCGCTTTAATGAAGCCGTGGTTAAAATTGACAGCAAGAACAAGAAAGTTATAAGCGCAAACGGTGAGACTGCATATGATAAATTAGTCATTGCTACTGGCTCTGCCTCATTTTTCATCCCCGTTCAGGGCAAAGATTTACCCGGTGTTATTGGTTTTCGCGACATGGCAGATGTCGACACAATGTTACAAGCTGCTGACAAAACCGATGGAAAAGCGGTTATTATTGGCGGCGGCTTATTGGGGCTTGAAGCAGCCGCTGCTTTAAAGGCGCGCGGCATGGACGTTACTGTATTGCACCTGATGGGTCATTTAATGGAACGCCAACTTGACCCTGCTGCCGGTTACTTATTGCAAAAAGAACTTGAAAAGCGCGGCATTCGGGTAGTCTGCAAAGCTCACACCTCGGCAATTCTTGGCAAAGAAAAAGTCGAAGCCGTACTACTCGAAGACGGCGCGCTGCATCCGGCCGACATCGTGGTCATGGCCGCAGGTATTAGCCCCGAAACCCACACAGCCGTTGGTGCCGGCTTAAGAGTGGAACGCGGCATTTGGGTAGATGATCAACTTCAAACTTCAAAAGACGACATTTATGCACTTGGCGAATGCGCCGAACATGATGGCATTGTCTACGGTCTTGTCGCGCCACTTTATGACATGGCCAAAGTGCTGGCCCGCACCCTGATTGGCCAGGAAGCTTCATTTGTAGCTCCAATGGTTTCCACCAAATTAAAAGTAACAGGCATAGATTTGTTCTCGGCCGGTGAATTTGGCGATGAAGACAGCCATGAAGAAGTTGTCCTGCGCGATCCTGCTCGCGGCATTTACAAGCGCCTGGTTTTGCGTGATAACAAAATCATCGGCATTGTAATGTATGGCGACACCACAGACAGCGCATGGTTCTTTGACAAATTCAAACGCGGCGAAGATATTTCAGAAATCCGCGCCCACATTATTCACGGACCATCAATGGCAGGCGCCAATGCTGACCCGCTGGCTGCCGTGGCGGCCATGCCAGACAGTGCCGAAATTTGTGGTTGTAATGGTGTTTGTAAGGGCACAATTGTCTCAGCCATCAACAATGGCGCAAATGATTTGGCCTCTGTGCGCGCGCAAACAAAAGCTTCAGCTTCATGCGGCAATTGCACAGGATTGGTTGAACAAGTGCTTGCAGCAACCCTTGGCGATAATTTTGTTGTTCCGGCAGCAAAAGGCATGTGCGGCTGCACCGATTTAACCCATGAAGATGTGCGCCAGATCATCAAATCACGCGAACTCAAAACCATTGCCGCCGTCATGCAGGAAGCAGGCTGGAAAACCTCATGCGGTTGCCCGTCTTGTCGCCCTGCTTTGAACTATTATCTATTATGCCAATGGCCGCTGGAATACATCGACGATGCACAAAGTCGTTTCGTCAACGAACGCAACCACGCCAATATTCAAAAAGATGGTACCTATTCTGTTTTGCCACGCATGTGGGGCGGCATGACCACCCCCCAGGAACTACGCGCCATTGCCGATGCCGCTGAAAAATATAATGTCCCAACCATCCATGTGACAGGTGGTCAGCGTATCGATCTTTTAGGCATTAAACGCGATGACCTGCCGGCGATCTGGTCAGATCTCAATAAAGCAGGTCTAGTTTCCGGCCACGCTTATTCCAAAGGTTTGCGTACCGTTAAAACTTGCGTTGGATCAGACCATTGCCGCTTTGGCACCCAGGACAGCACCGGCCTTGGCATCAAGCTTGAAAAAATCCTTTGGGGCAGTTGGACCCCCCACAAAGTTAAACTTGCCGTTTCCGGCTGCCCGCGCAATTGCGCTGAAGCAACCTGCAAAGACCTTGGTGTCATTTGCGTTGACAGTGGTTATGAAATTTCTGTTGCAGGGGCCGCCGGCATGGAACTGAAACAAACTGAAGCTCTGGCAAAAGTGGCTAGCGAGCAAGAAGTGATCGACCTCTCGGTTGCCTTTGTTCAACTTTATCGCGAAAGCGCCGCTTATCTTGATCGTCCATACAAATGGGTCGCCAAAGTCGGGTTGCAATGGGTTATCGAACAAATTGTCGACAATAAAGAAAATCGCGCCGCACTGATTGAAAGATTTGAAATTTCACAATCGGTCTATCGCAAAGACCCATGGGCTGAACAGGCTAAACCTCAATACCAATCACAAAAATGGGCCGCTTTGGCCGATCTAACACTGGAGGCTGCACAATGACAAACCGGACAAATTGGATTGATATCGCTGCATTAAACGACATTCCCAAACGCGGCGGCCGTGTGGTCAAAACCACGTCAGGTTGCATTGCTGTTTTTCGAACTCAAGACGATAAAGTCTTTGCTCTTGACGATGCCTGCCCACACAAAAAAGGCCCGCTTTCAGAAGGTATCGTTCACGGTAACGCCGTAACATGCCCATTACATAACTGGGTAATTGATCTGGAAACCGGTTCAGCAAAGGGAGCCGATAACGGACAAGTCAACACCTACCAGGTCAAAGTTGAAAACAACCGTCTATTGCTAGACCTAAACCAACTTAAATCTCGAGTAGCAGCTTGAACCATTCTCACTTTAATCGCCTAATTTTTTAAATTTAACACAAAAAGGAACTTCCAAATGGCATATATTGCCCCCACAGAGTTCGTCACCAAAATGATTGATGCTGGCGAAGCCAAAGTTTTCATGTCAACCCGTGACACACTTATTCGCGCCTTTATGGCTGGTGCTATTTTGGCTCTTGCCGCTGCTTTTGCCATCACCATTAACGTCAACACAGGCCAGCCATTGGCTGGGGCTATTTTATTCCCCGTCGGGTTCTGTCTGTTGTACCTTTTAGGCTTTGACCTGTTAACAGGCGTATTTACGCTAACCCCACTTGCCCTGCTTGATAAGCGGCCTGGTGTGACCGTCGCCGGTGTTCTACGCAACTGGGGTTTGGTTTTTACTGGTAACTTTGCAGGCGCATTTATGGTTGCCATATTTATGGCTATCATTTTCACCTATGGCTTTTCTGTTGATCCCAATGCCGTTGGTCAAAAAATTGGCATCATTGGCGAAGGGCGCACAGTTGGCTATGCCAATCATGGTGCCGGCGGTATGCTCACCCTTTTTATTCGCGGAGTTTTGTGTAACTGGATGGTTTCAACCGGCGTTGTAGCTGCCATGATGTCTACCCATGTTTCAGGCAAAGTCATTGCCATGTGGATGCCAATCATGTTGTTCTTTTACATGGGCTTTGAGCACTCGGTGGTAAATATGTTCCTATTCCCCTCTGGTCTTTTATTGGGAGGCAACTTTACCGCCACCGACTATTTAATCTGGAACGAAATCCCCACTGTTTTGGGTAACCTTGTTGGCGGCATTACCTTTGTTGGCTTGACGCTTTATTCCACTCACATCAAAACAGGTGCAAAACGCAATCAGGCATCTGCATTTACCGACTAAGATTTATGGGCTTGGTTATGCATTTAACCAAGCCTGTTTATTTCACAATAAATGACCAATGAACTGACAATATCCATCGGACAATGTTCGCTAAAAGGCACCAAGAAAATTAATCAGGATTTTCATGGTGCCCTTTTGCCGACAGGCCTCACCCTGACTTCTAAAGGCATCGCTGTTGCCATTGCCGATGGCATATCAAGTTCATCAGTCAGTCAAATTGCTTCAGAATCTGCAATTAAAAGTTTTTTGACCGATTATTATTGCACACCTGAAACATGGACCGTCAAAACCTCTGCCCAGCGTGTCATCAGCGCCACCAACTCCTGGGCCTTTGCACAAACAAAACGCAGCCAACATGCCTATGATATGGACAAAGGCTATGTCACAACTTTCAGCGCCCTCGTACTAAAAGGGACCAAGGCCCATATTTTTCATATTGGTGACAGTCGCATTTATCGCATCTGCGGTGATGGCTTGGAACAGCTCACCACTGATCATCGGTTAATTCTATCTGCAAGTGAAAACTATCTTGGCCGGGCCATAGGTATGGCACCCAATGTCGAAATAGATTATCGCCAGCTAAACATTGCAAAGGATGATATTTTCATTCTTGCCACCGATGGCGTTTATGACAATATCCATCAAAAATTTATCACTAAAACAATTGCAGATCATCTGGATAATCTTGATGATGCCGCCAACCTGATTGCCCAAACCGCATTAAATAACGGCAGCACCGACAATCTGACTCTCCAGATCATTAAAATCAATTCGGTCCCACAAGGTGATCTGGCTGAATTTATTGACACCAATCACACTTTACCTGCCCCGCCACTTTTACAATCAGGTCAGGAATTTGAAGGCTTTAAAATAATCCGGCAATTGCACAGCAATCATCGCAGCCATATTTATCTTGCAGCCGACATTGAAACAGGCAAGCAATTGGCCCTTAAAATCCCATCGATTGATTTGCGTGAAGATGAAGCCTATATCAAGCGCTTTTTACTGGAAGAATGGATCGCAAGGCGCATTTCCAATACCCACGTCTTAAAAGCCACCAAACAAAACCGCCCACGAAATTTCATTTATGTCGTTAACGAATACATTCAAGGCCAAACCCTGGCCCAATGGATGGTTGACAATCCAAAGCCAGAGATTGAAACCGTTCGCCTGATCGTTGAGCAGATAGCCAAAGGGGTCCGCGCCTTCCATCGCAAAGAAATGCTCCATCAGGATTTACGCCCCGAAAACATTATGATTGATCAACAAGGCACGGTTAAAATCATCGATTTCGGCTCGGCCCGTGTTGCTG